>JAQBTG010000084.1 GCA_027624955.1 Pseudomonadota bacterium | reverse complement strand
GCCACGCCCTGGAAAAAGCGCTTCGAAAAAGACGAATCCGATTCCTTGAGGAGAAATTCCGCGTGCGACAGCCACGCCGCCACGCGCCGGCCCACGAGATCGGGGCTCCACGGTCGCGGGTCGATGGCGGTATGGACATCAAGCCAGTGCAGCACCAGTTTGCGCGCTCGCGCCCGTGACGCCTGTGTGGCGAGGGCCTGCAAGTCGCGCAACCAGTCAAAACTTTGAAGTTCGCGGAACCAGTATTCGCCGGCGCCCGTGTGGCGCCACGGTGGGCCGTCCTCGCCCCCGCCCGGTTGCGGCCCGGTTGAGGCCGTAACTTCCCGACCGGCAAAGGCGTAGCGGTTCTCCAACAGCGCGCTGCCCCGGCCGGCATCGCCAGGGAGCATGTCTGCCGGCTGTAGCAGTAATTTATCCGGCGTGCGGCCGCTCAGTGTAAAGCGGTAAGCTGGGCTGGCGTAGCCAAATCCCTTGATCTTGCCGACCACACCACCGAGGGCTGTCCCTCCAGTGGAATTCTTGCGGCGGCCCCGCGCCATGGCGGCTAATCTCCCGAAGCGGCGGCGGGTGGCGCGCCTTTCCGGGCGTTCCGTGTGGCGTTTGGTGCGCCGCGCAAGGCGGCGATATTGTCGCCATAATTACCGCCGGCAAATGTCGCGGAACCGGCAACCAGTACGTCCGCGCCCGCCGCGATCGCCCGCGCCGCATTGCCACGGTTGATGCCGCCATCGACCTGTAAATCGATCGCCCGGCCGGAGGCATCGATGCGGGCGCGCAGGTCTTTGATCTTGTCGATTTGGCTGGCGATAAATGACTGGCCGCCAAATCCCGGATTGACCGTCATCACCAGCACCAGATCCAGTTCGCCAAGCAGCGGCTGCACGGCCTGCGCCGGCGTGCCGGGATTGAGGGCGACACCGGCTTTTTTCCCCAACGCTTTGATGTGCTGAACCGTACGATGAAGATGGGCGCCGGCTTCGGCATGAACCGTCAGGATGTCGCTTCCCGCTTCGGCAAATGCGGCGAGGTAGGAGTCGACCGGAGAGATCATCAGATGGACGTCAAACGGCAATTTGCTGTGCGGTCTGAGCGCGCGAATGATGTCCGGGCCGATGGTGATGTTGGGCACAAAATGCCCGTCCATCACATCAATATGAATCCAATCCGCGCCCGCCTGATCGATCGCCTGAACCTCTTCGCCCAGGCGTGCAAAGTCCGCTGATAGGATTGAAGGAGCGATTCGCACAGAACGTTGCATGTCCGATTTCGTAGCAGCTTAGAAGGTGCGCCGCAAGCGCGCGGCGTAGAATCCGTCCATGCCGCCCGCTGTCGTCAAATGGCAGGGTAGCGTTCGCAAATCGCCAGCCGGTGTGAGCGCTTCGGCGAGTCCCAAGGCTTCGTTTGCGGTGACGACAACTCGTTCCGCCGGAGCGCCTGTGGCGAGAAAATTTTCGATTTGCTCGGGCCCTTCAGCGAGCTCAAGCGAGCACACCGCATACACTAGTAGGCCACCCGGCTTGATCATCTTGATCGCCGCTTGCAGCATGCGGGCCTGTCTGCCAACAAGTTCCGCCACGTCTTTTGGCTGGCGCCGCCACATGATGTCGGGATGACGGCGGATGGTGCCGGTCGCGCTGCACGGCGCGTCCAGCAAAAGTCCATCTGCCAATTCCTGCGGACGCCAGGTCTCGCCGTCAGCTTTGATGATTTCCGCCGGGAGACCGAGGCGTTCAAGGTTTTGACGCAAACGGGCAAGGCGGGCGGGCGAACGATCCAGCGCTTGCACATGTGCGCCTGCCGCAGCGAGCTGTGCGGTTTTCCCGCCGGGCGCGGCGCCGATCTCGATAATATGCTGCCCCGATACCGCGCCCAGAAGCTTCGCCGGCAGGGCGGCGGCAATATCTTGCACCCACCAGGCGCCCTCGGCATAACCGTCAAGCGCGTCCACCGCGCCGGCGCGCTTTAGCCGGAGTGTGTCGCCTGGCATCGCTTCGCCGCCAAGGCGTGCGGACCAGTCGGGCGTCATTTGTTTGAAGCTGAGATCGATCGGCGGCTCGGTCATATGAGCCATCGCGATGGCGCGGCATCGCTCTTCGCCATAACACGCCGTCCAGCTTTGCCATAGCCAATCGCTGGTGTTGAGGCGCGCCGCGTCCTGCATCACAAGCAGTGCCGCACCGTCACGCGCGAGCCGTCGGAGGAGCGCATTAACCAGGCCCTTCAGCGCTGCATGACGCGATTGTGCCGTGAGCGCGACGGCGCCGTCCACCGCCGCGTGGGGCGGGGTGTTGAGGAAAAGGAGCTGGGCCGCGCCGAGCCGTAGGATGTCGCGCACGGGTGCGCGACGGGCAGGCAGTGGTTTTTCGAGCAAACCGTCGATGGCATTGTCGATCTGGCCCAGACGACGCAACGTGGTCAGCAGTAGAAGACGGGTGAAGGCGCGGTCGCGGACTGACATGGCCGTAAACGCCGGTTGTGAGTCGAGCGCTTCAGCCAGATTGCGGCCCTTGCGGAGTACCGCTTCGAGGGCAGTCCCTGCACATGCACGGCTTGCTGCGGGCAGTGTGGGCCGGTGAGGTTTACGGGCGGGCGGCATGTGTCATTCTTATACCGATAAATCACCGCGATTCGTAAGGCCCCATTTTGCCCTGGCGGCGGGTGGCCTCGTGGGTTATGGATTCTGAATGACGCTATTCAAACGCAAGGTCAAGCCAGTCTCCGCAGGCGAGCCCGCCGAGGCAGCGCAAATAGGCGCTCCGAAAGCCGCAAATAAAAGCGCGGACGGCGTCGCACCTGCCGCTCCTGACCCTAACACCGCGGCGCCTGAAGTCGGTGGCAGAAAAGGACCCGAGCCGACACGCTACGGCGATTGGGAAAATAAAGGTCGCTGCGTCGATTT
>JAQBTG010000083.1 GCA_027624955.1 Pseudomonadota bacterium | reverse complement strand
ATCCAAGCATTTGAGGCGATCGCAAAAGCCGCAGAAACAGGTGCATGGCAAACCCTCTGAGACGACTTTGTAGTATCTGCGCACGCGGCGCCTCGAAAGGTGTGCCCGGCAAGAATATTCGCCCGCTGCTCGGCAAGCCGTTGATTGCCCATTCGATTGAGCGTGCGCGCGAAAGCGCTCTGTTCGATCATATTGCGGTGAGCAGCGATAGCGTAGATATCCTCGATGCGGCGGGTGTGGCGGGCGCCGATATTCTCGTGTCTAGGCCGGCACACCTCGCCACGGATTTCGCTGCCAAGCTGCCGGCGATTCAGCACTGCGCGCGTGAGGCAGAAACGCGGACCGGAATTCGTTTCGACACGATTTGCGATCTTGATGCGACATCCCCGCTGCGCAATGTCGAGGATATCGCGGCTGCCGTCGATCTATGCGAGCAAGGCGAATGCGACAATGTTATTACCGGCGCACCGGCCCACCGTTCGCCCTATTTTAATCTGGTGGAACGGGACCCCAGCGGCTTCGTGCGGGTGGCCAAGACGCCTGCGACACTGCTCACGCGGCGCCAGGACGCTCCGGACTGCTTCGATTGTAACGCCTCCATATATGTGTGGTCTCGCGACCGCTTGTTTTCGTCCCCTCATGTCGTGACGGAACGGACCGCGCTCTACGTTATGCCGGAGGCGCGCTCGCGCGATATCGACAGTGAATTTGATTTCGAACTCGTCGAATTTTTGATGCGGCGCCAACTGGAAAATTAGAGACAGCAATGATGGGCATAGATTATCGGAAGCTTTTTGACCTGTCCGGCCGGACGGTGCTCCTGACTGGTGGCGGCGGCTATCTGGGTGCCGAGTTCGCGCGCGGCTACGCGGCGCACGGCGCAAACGTCGCGATACTCGATATCGACGCGGAAAAAGGCCAAGCGGTTGCAGACGCCGTGGCGGAGACGTATGGCGTTGGGACATGTGCACTAACGTGCAATATTGCCGACCCGTCCTCGGTTGCCACGGCACTGGAGGCGTCGCGGCACGAACTTGGTCAAATTGACGTGCTGCATAACAATGCCGCCAACCAATCAGCTGGGCTGAAAAATGAATTCACTCCCTATGAAGAATTCGACCTGGAGGATTGGCAGCGTGTCGTTGGGGTTGACCTCCAAGGCGCATTTGTGATCACCCAAGCGGTTGGACGTCAGATGGTCGCGGCGGGTGTACGCGGTTCGATCCTTCAGACCTCCTCCATTTATGGGGCGTTGGGCCCCGACAACAGCATCTATGACGGTGCTGAGTTTTCCGGGAAAAAAATCTGCAGCCCGGCGGTTTATTCAGCCGTCAAGGCTGGTAGCGAGGGCCTGGTGCGCTGGCTGGCGACGTACTGGGCTGCCCACGGCATCCGCGTGAACGCTCTGGTTCCGGGTGGCGTTGAAGCGGGCCAGAACGAAACCTTTAAGGCGCAATATTCCAACCGGGTACCGTTGGGCCGAATGGCTCGGGCAGATGAAGTTGTGGGCACGGCGGTGTTTCTCGCGTCCGACGGGGCGTCCTATATCACTGGGCAAAGTCTGTTTGTCGATGGCGGGTTGAGCGCCTGGTGACGGCTCTCAACATCGTCGCGGGCGACCTGATTGCGCCGTTCCTGTGGGAAGATATTGCCGACATTCCGGATTGGCGCGAACGCATCGCATGGCCTGTTTCCGGGACATTCTCAAGAACCCTTGGCGAGGCTGTGTGTCGTGAAGTCATTGCAACGATTGCCGCCATCGATGATGAATTTGAAAACCAGGTCGCTATGGTCGCGGGCGGCAGAATGGTGAATGGGTTCGTGTCACTCGCCGAGGCGGCTTATGTCGTGCAGGGCGAGGCGCAGCACGGCGTTGTCGCGCGCGGCGGTCCGCCGGAGCTCGACGCGATGCGCGGCAGCGAAACCGAGTTTGAGGTGTTGGCGGATCGCCACCGGGGCAAGGGCGTAATCGATGTACGCCCGGCAAACCATGCGCCGCTTCGCGCGCTCGCCCGGACCGCCAGCTGGACTCCGGCCTGGCGTCTGCCGATGGCGATGGCGGCCCCCCAATCAATTGCCGTGACCCATAACGCTTTGCTCCGTCGATACGCTCGGGTGTCAGGCGCGCGCATGCGGTACTGGCCGGCCGCCAATATTCTTGCCAAAGCGCAGTCACATGGACCATCAAAGTCGGATCCAAGCACGGGGCAAGCCATTATTAAACGTATGGCGGCGGCCCTGCTGCCACATGCCGAAGGCTTGGCCGAGCCTTGGCGGTCGCGATTGGAGTGGCTTTTCGAGGCTCGTCTCGGCCCAACCATCGCGCGGATTTGCGCCGATGTGAGCGCATTGAGAAATCAGCAGCGGCTACCACGTAACCTTTGGACAGGCACTGGCGGGGCTTATGTTACCAGGGTGATCGCCTCTGAAGTGCGCCGTCGCGGAGGTCAAGTTACGGGCTTTGACCATGGCGGCGTGACGGGGATTTCTCAGGCACTGCCACTGACTGCCCTAGGTGAATTGATGTTGGCGACACAGTTTTGTGTTGGCACCCGGAACTGGGCGAAACTCCTCGCCCAATCTGCGGCTCTGCCTCTGGCGGCGCCATTCGGCGGCTGCAACATAATTCATGCGGATGGCGAGCCAATGTTCCTTCAGGCCTGCATCGATGGCGTGGCGCGAAGCCGACGGCGCGTCATTTTAGTTGGCCATCCCTATCGCGGACTACGCCAATTTGCGATCGCTGGCACGCCAGATGTTATCTATTGGGATTTTCAGTCGCGGGTTGCGGAATTTATGGCCGGCCTCCCGATAGATCTTGTTTGTAAGCCACATCCCGAAGGACATTTTGTTGGCCGCCACAATCCGATCGGGGAGATAGCGCCGACCAGTTATCGGCGATTCGAAGAGCATCTAAAAGACACCGATGTGTTCGTGTTCGATGCACCGACGTCGACCACCTTCGCCGAAGCATTATGTACCAATCGGCCTGTTGTCTTGATTGAGCGTGGGCATTATCCGTTTAATCCGGCCATCGAGGCTGAAGTGCGGGCGCGCTGTCGGATCGTTCCGAGTAGGATCGACGCTCGCAATCGCATTTGGCCCGACCTTGATTCATTATCAGACGCTGTTCTGAGTGGGCCCGGGACCGTCGATCCGACATTTTTTCGCACCCTGCTCGCCGGCCTTCCGGAGTGAGCGGCACGCCCCACAACAAGACAGGATATTCTACACCGTGAGCAAAGATATTTTTTGCACCCTCGGCCCGGCATCTATGAACGG
>JAQBTG010000082.1 GCA_027624955.1 Pseudomonadota bacterium | reverse complement strand
CCCGTTTTTCTTTTCCGCCGCAGTTAATCGCCGCCCAAATGTACCCCTATGGCCAGTAGTGCCACTAAAAAACCGGCCGCCGCTCAACGCGCCGGGGCTGCCTTGCGCAATGCCGATGGATATGCCCTGTTCTGGGGTCTGCCGCTGGCGCTGTGGCAATTGGCGTTTTTTCTAGCGCCGCTTGTTTTCCTCGTTGTGATGACTTTCTGGACGGTTAAGAATTTCCGGCTTGAACCCGCTTTCGATACCGTCAATTGGGTCAATGTGTTTTCCAAAAGCTACGTCATCGATACCTATTTTCGTACCCTTTGGTACGGCGCGTTGGCGGCGGTGGTCTGTAGCGTGTTGGCTTTTCCGGCATCCTATGCCCTGGCCTTCAAAGCGTCTCCGGTGTTTCAACGCGTCGGCCTGTTCATGTTGATCACGCCTTTTTTCACCAGCTATTTGGTGCGCGTTTATTCCTGGCAGACGGTGATTTCCGACAATGGTCTGTTGAACAGCGTGTTCGGTCTGGTCGGGTTGGGGCCGTTCGACATGCTGAATACTCTGTTTGGGTCGATGGTTGGGTATCTGACCTTGACCCTGCCGCTGGTGATCCTGTTGCAGTTTTTCAGCATGTCCAATGTGAGTAAGGATTTGATCGAAGCGGCGCATAATCTTGGATGTGGCCGCCTAAAAACTGTGTTTTTGGTGATCGTACCTTCCGCCAAGACCGGTATTATCCTCGCCGGTACGTTCGCGTTTATCCTATGTTTTGGTGATGTTGTGAGCCCGGTATCGCTCGGCGGCAGTAAGCCACCGACCTTGAGCATCCTGATCGTCGACACCGTCAAACAGGGCAACAACTGGCCGCGCGCCGCTGTCGTGGCGGTGGTTATGGTGCTGACGTTGATCGTCGTCGCCTTCACCGCACTCTATTTTGCCTATGGCGTCAAGAAAGCGAAGACATGAGCGCCGACCGCATCATCGCCTATGCATTGCGCGGCTGGTTCTTTTTGGCGTTGATTTTTATCTTCATCCCGATCGTCATCAGTTTCATTTTCTCGTTCAGCCCCAACCGCTATCCAACGTTGCCGCTGAACGGCATCAGTACTCAATGGTATGAGTTGATCGTGGCTGAAGCGCCGGTGCCGACCGCCTTCTGGAATAGCTTGAAAGCCGGCGTGATCGTCGCGGTGATATCGACGTTTATCGGCTTCGCCGCCGCCTACACCGATTATCGCTATCGTTTTTTTGGTAAGAATTTCTATCTCGCCTTGGCGTTGCTGCCACCGACTATTCCGGTGCTGATCCTGGGCCTTGTGATGCTGATGTATCTAAGCCGCATCAGCCTGGTCGGCGAGCTGTACTCGGTCGTCCTCGCCCATGTCGTCTATTGCATTCCCTTTGCTATGGCGTTGATCCGCCTTCGCCTAGCGCAAATGAACCCCGACCTTGAGAGCGCGGCGTGGAACTTGGGCGCCAATTCGTGGCGCGCCATGCGGGACGTCATCCTACCCTTTACCCTGCCGTCAATCTTTGCCGCGCTGGCCCTCACCATGGCGGTTTCGTTCGACGAATATTTGATCGCCTTCTTCACCGGTGGCGTGACCGAAACCTTGCCAGTGCGCGTGTTGGCGCTTTTGCAGGGGCAGGTGAGCCCGCGCATCAACGCCATTGGCAGCATTGTTTTCACCATTTCCATGGCCTTGGTGATTCTGGCGCAAATCCTGTTATTGTCGCGCGGCTCCAGCCAGCGCCGTAAAGCCGCCGGAGAGTAAGAAACATGTCAGAAGCCCTACTCGTACTCGATAAAGTGGTGAAGCGTTTCGGCAGTCATGTCGCTGTTGACGGCATCGATCTGCAAATCAGCCGCGGTGAGTTTCTCGCCATCATGGGCCCATCGGGTTGTGGCAAGACGACAACGCTCAGAATGATCGCCGGCTTGGAACAGCCCAGCGAAGGTGAAATCCGTCTCAACGGTACGCGCATGAACGAGCTCAAGCCGTGGCAGCGCGACACGCCGCTGGTGTGGCAGAATTTGGCGCTGTTCCCGCATTTGAATGTTGTGCGCAATGTCGAGTTCGGCCTCAAGATGCGCCGCGTCGGGGCGCGCGAGCGGCGCGAACGCGCGATGAATTGGCTGGAACGCATGAGCCTCGCGCAGTATGCCAACCGCAACATCGCGCAGCTTTCGGGTGGTGAGCGCCAGCGTGTCGCCATCGCCCGCGCCTTGGTGACCGAGCCGGAAATTCTGCTGCTCGACGAACCTTTAAGCGCGCTCGACGCCCATCTCCGGGTACGCATGCAGTCGGAGATCACCCAGCTGCAAAAACAGCTCGGTATCACCTTCGCCTATGTCACCCATAATCAGTCCGAAGCCTTCGCCATGGCGAGCCGCGTGGCGATCATGAATGGCGGCCTGATCCAGCAGATCGGCAGCCCGCGCGAGGTCTATCGCGCGCCGGCTAATCATTTCGTCGCTGAGTTCGTCGGCAGCAACAATATTCTCACCGGCACGGTATCTTCTATGGGCGAAGGCCGTGTGACGGTCGATACGCCGCATGGCAGCTTCAGCGTCCCGACGCCCGACCCGGCGCCGGCCAAAGGCGATGTGCTCGAACTGGTGGTCAGCGCTGATCTTGCGGCAGTATCCGATACGGCCGGCGAGTATGAAAATGTGATGGTCGGCGAACTGATCAGTGAGGAGTTCATCGGCTCGGTAATTACGCTTTATCTCGATATTGGCGAGGGCACGGTATTTCGTGTGCAGAAGCAACAGCACGAACTGGATGCGCTCGACTTCACCGCAGGCAGCAAGCTTTATGCGTCCTGGCGGCCCGAAGACACATATGTTTTGCCGCCCGTTTGAGGCGGCCAAAGTAGCAAGGGAAATAGAATGACCATCCACATCAAGGGCGCCAAGATTATCGCCATGGACGCTGCGCACGGCAGCGAGACTTTTGACGGCGATATCCTGATCGAGGGCCAGCGCATTGTCGCGATGGGCGCGGCGTTACCTGAGGCGGAAGCCGATATCATCATCGATGGGCATGACAAGCTGGTGACACCGGGCTTCGTCAACGCCCATATCCATACGCCGGAAGCGCTGTTTCGTGGACGCTATGAGAACCTGCCGCTCGAAATGTGGATGACGCTGGCCTATTTTCTCGTCGGTGACGGACAATTAGCACCGCGGGCACTTTATCTTCGCACGATGCTGATCGCCATGGACGCACTCAGGAACGGCGTCACCTTCCTGGCCGATGATATTCTCGAGGCGCCGCTGCAAACCATGGAAACTTTGGGCAGCATTTACCAGGCTTATGACGATGCCGGCATCCGCGCCAATGTGTCGGGGCATGTCATCGATCGGCCGATCGCAGATACCATTCCCTTCCTTGGCGAGATCCTGCCGGCCGATCTGTTGCAACAGGTCAATGCCGGCAAACCGCCGACGGTGGCCGAATATGTCGCCTTCGCCGAGGAGGCATTTTCGCTCTATCACGGCCGCGCCGACGGGCGCCTCCGATTCATGGTGGCGCCCTCAGGGCCGCAACGCTGCACCGTCGAGTTGATGGAAGCGGCGAATGCTCTAGCCCAAGCACATGGCACAGCCTTCCATACCCACATCCT
>JAQBTG010000081.1 GCA_027624955.1 Pseudomonadota bacterium | reverse complement strand
CGAGGTGGAGACCAGCCGCGACATCAATTTTGGCGGTCTCAATTTAGTCGCCAAGGGCGAGTACGAAGCCGATCAATATACGGCGCGGGTCGGTGGCGGCGTGCCGCTTAGAAGTGGCCGGCATGTTTTTACACCGAACGCGGCGTTCCAATACACCCATCTTTCGAGCCAAAGCTTTACCGAGACCGGTGCGGGCGTGTTGAACCTGGTGGTTAATCCCGAGGATCTGGACATGGCGGTTGGCATCCTCGGCTTAAATTATGAAGCTACATACGCGGCGACAAACGGCAGCTGGACGCCGCAGGTTCGGACCAGCGTCTCTTATGATTTTTCCGGAGATGACGCCGATTCAGTTTCTCGGTTTACAGGCGCCGCTACGACTTTCACGACTAAGGGCGCGGAAGTTGAAGAGTTTGGCGGCGCGGTTGGTGCCGGACTTACCTTCTCCACGGCTGACGGCATGTGGGACCTCAGCGCTGATTACGATGCTGATATCAAGAGTGACTTTCTTAGCCACACGGGCAGTTTCCGGGCTAAATACAACTTCTAGAATCTCGTTATCGCGAGAAAATAAATATCGATTGGATGGCCCCGCCGTAACAGCGGGGCCATCTTTCATTTGGCAATGGAAGCGTCCTATCAAACGAACCAAATTAAAAATGAGCAGTAGGCAAGGGGCGTGCGCGTAGTGGCGCAAGAATCCAACATGCAAAACAATTTGATTTCAGTCGTGGCCGTGCTCTTCGCTATTGTAGCGCTTGCCGCCTGCGCGGGCGTGGAGGACCGCCGCGACGGCGCGCAGCAATTAGCGCGTGGCGCGGGTTTTAGCACGCAAATCTTGCGCGGCGACGCATTCGAATTGCAGACATTTTACCGTGCTGGGCCATCTTCCGCGGCGGCCTCCGGCCCGGCGCTAAGAGTTTATATCGAAGGGGATGGTTTTGCCTGGATCAGTCGCTACCGCATTTCGCCCGATCCGACGCCACGAAATCCCGTTGGACTGAAGTTAGCTGCCGCCGATCATACTTCAGCCGTCTTCTATATCGCCCGGCCGTGTCAATTTATCGGCGTTGGTCGTAATCCCAATTGTACGCAGAAATATTGGACCAGCCACCGGTTTGCTCCCGAAGTGATTGCATCGACTTCGGCGGTCATTGATCAGGCCAAGAAAATTGCCGGCGCGACAGTTATCGAGCTGGTCGGATTTTCAGGTGGTGGCGCCGTAGCGGTTCTCGTGGCGGCGCGCCGTTCAGATGTCGCGAGCATCCGCACCGTCGCGGGAAACCTCGATCACGTGACGCTGCATCGACGCAAAGAAGTACCGCCCTTGACGGGTTCCCTAAATGCAGTCGACGTCGCGGCACAAGTTGCTGCCATCCCGCAGATTCACTATGTCGGCGCAGAAGACGAAATTATAGGTGCTTACGTTGCCAAATCCTATCGCCACCGCGCCGGCACAAGCAATTGTATTGCAATTCAAACCATATCCGGCGCATCGCATACCGGTGGCTGGGACGAAATATGGCCCAGTCTCGTTGCGTCGCCGTTATCAGGCTGCAAATAGAATTGGTTGCCACATCGACCGTGGTTGGTAGCTTTGAGCCGCGCTTATGGCGAGGCTGCTGATATAGTTCTGTGCGCGGCAAGTGCCGCAATGGACGAGAACATGCAAACTCAAATAGCATGCCTTACAAGCGACAGCAGCGCCTTCCAAGTCATTCGGCTGCCGCGTATACAGAGATTGTTAGTGCCCGCTCGGGATCTCGGTCGGTAACGCTATGGCGGGATTCATTGCCAGCAAGATCGTTACGCTACTGGTGCTGCCACCCGGCGGCCCCATACTTATTTTGCTATTGGGCCTCTGCCTACTTTTCTGGTTTCGCAAAATTGCCGTGACGATAATGGCTTTCGGTTTGCTGGTTCTTTACGCCTGTAGCATGCCGCTCGTTTCGAAAGCTATTTGGCCGCACTCAGACGACCTTCAGGCCGTGGTTTCACCAGCCGATTTGAATTCTGCCGAAGCGATCGTGATACTGGGCGCCGGTCTTTACGCTAATGCACCCGAATATGGCGAAGATACGGTAAGTGGGTCGGCGCTAGAGCGGATACGCTACGGCGCCCATTTACACCGATTGACAGGCAAGCCGCTTCTCGTCACCGGCGGGCGGCCCAAGGAGAGCACGCACTCTGAGGCAGGGGCGATGAATAAAGTTCTCAAAAACGAATTCGGCGTTGCGGTGCGATGGACCGAAGAACGCGCCCTGAACACTCGAGACAATGCCGATTACAGTCGCGAAATACTAGAAGCGGAGGGAATCGATAATATTCTTCTCGTCACGCATGCCGATCATATGCCGAGGGCAAAAACTGAGTTTGAACGCGTCGGGTTCAAAGTCTTGCCAGCGCCTACAAAGATACGCGCGGTCTCTTCCTTTTCCTTTTTCGACTTTTTACCGAGCGCCGGGGCGCTGAGTTCGACCGCGCGCAGCCTGCATGAATGGCTAGGTCGCGCCTGGTATGCCATTTCTGGGTGACGCGTATCGCGCGTCCAAGAAACGAGGAAATTGGATATTGTTCTCAAGCCGTCCGAATCCGCCCGCCCTTGATCACTAAATCGCGCGCGGCGTGGGTCACGACGGCTTCTTGTACAGAGGCCGCCCGTAGCACGACAAGGTCTGCCGGGTTACCGACGTGTAAGCCGAAATTCTCCAAACCAAGGGCCAGTGCGGCTTTTGTCGTGGCGAGCGCGAATGCCGCTGATAAATCCACATCGCTTTTCATATCGCTTAAATAGGCGATCAATAGGGCGCGTTCCAGCATGTCTCCATTGCCGAAAGGGGACCAAGCGTCGCGAATATTATCGGACCCTGCGAATACCAGCACGCCGCTTTTCAACAGCAATTTCACTGGCGGCATCGCGCCGAAGCCCGAAGCTGCCGTCATGATGGCGACGCCAGCTTGCGCCAATTGTTCAGCCGTGGCGGCGGCACTCGATTCCGCTACCATACCCAGCGCATACGCATGGCTCACGGCGACGCGTCCGACAAGGCCAAGCGCCTGGCAGCGTTCCGCAATCTGCTCAAGCTCGTAAATGCCGAGCTCGCCGCCATCATGTAGGTGAATATCGATGCCAGCGTCGTAGCGCTACGCTAGATCGAATATCAGGTCGAGCTGGCCCTCAACATCGCCGTCGATTGCCGCCGGGTCCACCCCGCCGACGGTCTCCACGCCGAGCTTTAATGCCTCTTCCAGCAGTGCCGCGGTGCCCGGCGCCGCGCGCACGCCGCTTTACGGAAAGGCCACAAGCTGGATCGACACGCGATCGCGAATTTTTTCGAGTAGTGCCAGAATCACTTCCAGGTTTGCGAGTCCAATCTCGGGATCGATGTCGACATGGCTGCGCAGCGCCACAGTCCCTTGCTCTGTGAGCAAGTCAATCAGCGCTGTGGCGCGTGTTTCCAGCGGTGTGTTGTTGCGTGCCCGAATATCTTTTTCGGCGGCGATGCGTTCGACGACGGTGCCGCCTCGACTATGAGGAATCCAAGGCCCGCCCAGTAGAGTTTTGTCGAGATGAACATGGCCGTCCACCAACCCCGGCGCGACCAGTCGCCCCGCCACATCAATCTCGCGAACATTTTGCGGCGCGGTTAAGCCGTCGGAGATTTCAGCGATTTTTCCATCGCGAATGAGAATGTCGGCGGTTGTACCATCGGCCAGCAGGCCGCCTTTTAATAGAAGGCCGGTATCAATATTGTTGCTCATAGGCGCCAGTGTGGCGCAGCTCGCCGGGCATCA
>JAQBTG010000080.1 GCA_027624955.1 Pseudomonadota bacterium | reverse complement strand
GGATTTCTCATTGAAGGACGTTACAAAACGCGCCTCACCAGCTCAAGACGGTTTCCCTTGACACTGCCCTTCCCGCCCTTCGCCGATCAGGCGGTCACATAGATGCGACCCTAAAAATCCGGCTCCGCCAGTGACCAATACTGCGAAGCCATCAATTAAACTTGTCATCTTCTACCCCAACCGCATCTGAGTGAATATTGCCGTTCTTTGATAGGCACCATCGAGGAAGTTGCGCGGCGCGCATGGCTGACTGAATTTGATCGCCGCTCATCTCAAGAAGCATGCGCCGCCAGAAAAGCAGCACCGCGGAATATCCGCAATCCGCCATTGAACCGCCAACGCACAGCTCAAAATGTGCCGATTGACGATGAAGCGGCAATTGCCGGGTCAATGTGGCTTCGTTCTGAGCGCCAAGTATGGTCGCGCTGGCGCCTTCGGCGACGTTCGCCATCTGATTCTCCAGAGAAACATAAACTCAGAATTTTCGTTCGGCGATGCGTGCTTCTGTCATTCGCGACTGGCGCAAATATTGCGAAAACATATGCATGATTGATTGATGGGTATCTTCAACCACGCCGTAATTATCGCCTTTGACATGGATATTGATGGCGGCGCCGTGCGCCGTGCGCCCGCCTTCGAAGCCGGTCAGGGCGATGGTTTGCACGTCGTTGTCGCGCGCCCAATCTACGGCCCGCACGACATTTTCTGAATCGCCCGAGGAGCTGATGGTGAGCAACACATCTCCGGCGCGCGCCGCGGTGCGAAGCTGATAGACGAAACAATCTTCGAACGCGATATCGTTGGCGATGGCAGTGATCAGTTCGAGATTGGCGCTGAGTGAAATAACGCGCGGCAACAAGCTGGTATCGGTTTGAATGCCTTTGGCGAAATCGCACAACAGGTGATTGGCGATCGCCGCCGAGCCGCCATTGCCGCACACGTACAACCAGGCGCCGCGCTCGAACGCTTGGCCCAACAGATCAGCGGCGGCAGCCAATCTGTCATGGTCGATCGAAGCGCCGGCGCGCGCCAATTGGTCAAGATAATCGTCGCAATAGGCGCCGATGGTGTCGTAGGGCCGCTCGGGAAAACTGGTCATGCGCCGCTGTCAGGTCCGTTGGTTGGGGGGGTACAGGTTTAACCGCTGCTCAGACGTTCGACAAGCCGGAGAGCATTTCCGCAAGTTCACTCAGAGGTCGGTCCACCGTGACGTCAAAGTCGGGGCCGCTGAGGGCCAGCGCATCGGCGCGATCGCCGGTGCCGTAACCGGTCGCGACGAGCCAGCCATGATGCAGCCCGGCATTCGCAGCCGCCGCCAGATCGCTCGCTGCATCACCAACCATCCAGCTCCGCGTGAGATCGAGCGCTAGATCTTCCGCCGCCGCCAGCAACATCCCGGGATTGGGCTTGCGGCAGGCAGCCCCACTTCCTGGTAACGCCGGGCAGGCATAAACCGCGTCGATTCTTCCACCACCCGCGACGATCGCCGCGATCACGGCTTGCTGTACCTCGGCGAAATGTTGCCAATCGTAATAGCCACGGCCGATACCTGACTGGTTGGTCACCAGCACCGTTGGAATATCGTTGGCGCGGGCCCGCGCAGTCAGCGCCACAGCTTCGGCAATGGGCCGCACATCATCCGGCGTACTAAGGTAATCGACCAGGTCGATAAGCGTGCCGTCACGATCCAAAAACAGGGCGGGACGCAATGCAGAACCCCCGTGTGGCGCAAGAATCTCGCGCCACATGCCGCTCGCGTCGACGGGTAATCCGGTTGCGTTCACAGCATCAACCGAAGCGCCGATCAGACGCGAAGCTGTCCGGCAGCGTACGACTCGCGAAACCAATCGTAAGTCGTCTGCAAGCCATCCCGCAAACCAACGCGCGGCGTCCAGCCGAGGGAATTGAGCAAGCGGCTGTCGGCCAATTTTCGCGGTGGGCCGTCCTGGCGGCTGGCATCAAACTTCCAGGCGCCGCGATAGCCGACGATGTCGGCGATCAAGCGGGCGATTTCGATGATCTTTAGCTCTTCACCGGTGCCAACATTAACGTGGCTGGCGCCCGCATAGCGCTTCATCAGAAAGACCAGCGCATCCGCCGCATCTTCGGAATAAAGAAACTCACGATAAGGCTCACCGCTTCCCCAGATATCCACATCGGCCAGGTTCTCTTCGCGCGCTTTATGAATCTTGCCCATCAGGGCCGGGATAACGTGGCTATTTTCGGCATCGAAGTAATCGCCTGGGCCGAACAAATTGGTCGGCATCGCAGAAATGAAATTGCAGCCATGCTGCCGGCGATAGGCTTGACATAAATAGATCCCGGCGATCTTGGCCAGCGCATACCATTGATTAGTGGGCTCTAGGGGACCGGTCATGAGATCGTCCTCGGCCATCGGCTGCGGCGCAAATTTCGGGTAAATGCATGTGGAGCCCAAAAACAGAAGTTTCTCGACGCCGACGCGCCATGCAGCATGAATGATATTGGCCTCGATCATCATATTGTCGTAGAGAAAATCGGCGGGCCGAACATCGTTGGCGTGGATACCGCCAACCCTGGCGGCGGCAACAAAAATCGCTTCCGGCCGCGTTTCGGCGAGCCAATCTTCGACATCGGATTGGCGCCTGAGATCAAGCTGGCTACGGCCGGCAGAGACCAACTCGCAGTGCTCGGACGCCAGGCGCTTGACCAGCGCCGACCCAACCAGCCCACCATGGCCTGCAACCCAAACTCGCTTGCCGTCGAGCGAATAGGGCGCGCCGGAATCAGCCATCTGTATCAGTCATGCCCCGGTCTTTTTTGCTCGGCCACGTTCTTGAGATCACTATCGACCATTTCCGCCACCAATTGCTCAAAACTTGTTTGATGGCGCCAACCGAGCGCATCGAACGCCTTCTTCGAATCGCCTAACAGGCTATGGACCTCGGTGGGGCGAAAATAGCGCGCATCGATTTTCACCAGGAGGTCACCTGTACCGACGTCCAGACCTGTTTCATCGACACCCTCGCCGTGCCATTGCAGCGTGCGGCCAACGCGGGCGAAAGCGAGTTCGACAAATTCGCGCACCGAGTGGTTTTTACCGGTCGCCAGGACGTAATCGTCCGGCTCATCCTGCTGCAGGATTCGCCACATACCATCGACATAGTCGCGCGCATGGCCCCAATCCCGCTTGGCATCGAGATTGCCAAGATAGAGCGTCTCCTGCAGGCCAAGATGGATGGCGGCTACCGCCCGGGTAATTTTGCGCGTAACAAATGTTTCGCCGCGAATCGGGCTTTCATGGTTGAACAGAATTCCGTTAGAGGCGTGAAAGCCATAGGCCTCGCGGTAATTGACGGTAATCCAATAGGCATACAGCTTTGCCGCCGCATAGGGGCTCCGCGGCGCAAATGGGGTGGCTTCGTTTTGCGGCGATTCCGGCGCGTTGCCGTAAAGCTCCGATGTGGAGGCCTGATAAAATCTCGCCTCTTCGCCAAGGCCCAAAATGCGAATGGCCTCGAGCAACCGCAAGGTGCCAAGGGCATCTGAATTAGCGGTATATTCCGGCGTCTCAAAGCTCACCGCCACATGGCTTTGCGCCGCGAGATTATATATTTCGCTGGGCCGGATTTCTTGCAGCAGGCGGATCAGATTGGTGGCGTCGGTCATATCGCCGAAATGCAGGCGAAACCTCGGCTCGCCCAAATGCGGGTCACTGTAGAGATGGTCGACACGCTCTGTGTTGAACGATGAGGAACGCCGCTTGATGCCGTGCACGACATAGCCCTTGCTGAGCAGCAACTCGGCAAGATACGCGCCGTCTTGGCCGGTAACGCCTGTGATCAATGCAATCTTACGGGTCATATCGTTCAATTTCCTCGCCTGGTGCGTGGCAGTCCGCGTTCACGATCAGCCCGCACAACCGGAGCGCGGGTCAAGGCTAAGACAGCTTAAATGCCAGGAAATCCGCGCTCGGTCGAGAGCTTAGATCAACGCCTTTCACAATTGCTACCGCAGCACCGGGTGAACCAATCGGACGCGGCGCCAGTGCGCCCGCAAATCCTGTTCCGTTGTAAAATCTGTTTGATTCGCTATGCTAATATAATAATGTTAATCATATTCACATTGATTTTTGCGCGGTTGACCGGCCGGTAGGGTGGAACATCGGGATTATTGGCGCCCTACGACGCAATTGACGAATCCTGACTCTGGAAATTAAATTAACCCTGTAATAGGTACTGTCAGAGGAACGTGGGCGTGCCAGAAAATTCGAGCCGCCTGTAGTTTCAAGCATCGAGTTGAC
>JAQBTG010000079.1 GCA_027624955.1 Pseudomonadota bacterium | reverse complement strand
ACACTACCGAAAACATCTGCGCGAAAAAGATAAAACCAATAAACAAATAGCTAGCTAAATAATATTGAGAGATAGAGGCAATCGCATGGCCGAGACCCGCCACCTGCCGGAACTAACGCAGGTACGCGACGCCCATCGCATTGAGTTATCGAGACTTTCTGAATATTTCGCGGCCCATCTGCCGCAACTCGGCGGTGCGCTGACAGCGCGCCAGTTCAAAGACGGCCAGTCCAATCCCACCTTTCTGCTGCAGTCCGGCGCGCAACAAGTGGTGCTGCGCAAAAAACCGCCTGGCGATTTGCTGCCGGGCGCGCACCGTATCGAGCGCGAATTCCGCATCATTTCGGCGCTCGCCTCTCATGGTGTGCCGGTGCCGAAGGCACTGCATCTCTGCGAAGACGACAGCGTTATCGGTACGCCGTTTTATGTAATGGAAAACGTCGAGGGCAGGGTCTGCCAAAACCCGGTACTGACCGGCATGACGGCGGCGGAGCGCACCGCGATTTATGCTTCGATGGCAGGCGTCTTGGCGCAATTACATCGTATCAATTGGAAAACGGCAGGGCTCGGCGATTACGGCAAGCATGAGTCCTTTATTGAACGCCAAATCGCCTTATGGAGCCATCAATACGAAGCCGCGAAAACCGGCGACATCGCCGACATGGACCGGTTGATGGAATGGCTGCCGCGCAACATACCCGAAGACGGTGAGACCACCCTGGTGCATGGCGATTTCCGGCTCGGCAATCTCATTCTCAGCAGCCACGCGCCGAGAGTCGCCGCTGTACTCGACTGGGAGCTCTCAACCCTTGGTCATCCGCTAACCGACCTCGCATATAATTGCCTGCCCTATCATCTCGCGACCGGCGATGACAGCCTGCCCGGATTGGCTGGAGTCGACCTGGATGCCCTCGGCATTCCGGATGAGAAGGCGCATGTCGAAGCCTACTGCCGCGCCGCCGGACGCGATGATGGCATTCAAAATTGGCCGTTCTACATCACCTTCGCCATGTTCCGCTTGGCGTCGATCTCGCAAGGTGTCTATGCCCGCGCCCTCAAAGGCAATGCCAGTTCGGCCAACGCTATGGGTTTTGGCGAGCGCGCGATGCGGCTGGCCGAGTTCGCCTGGCGGAATGTCGACGAAAGCTAGTCTCTGCCCGCCCCGCCAGGCGCCACCGCACTGAGCGTACCCTGACCGGGGGTAAAAAAAATCATGCTGGTTTTCTTGTGCGGGCGCGCGGTGTGCCACTGCCCTCGCGGGACGACAATATAGCTGCCCGGTTCACTGATATTGAGAATTGTTGCCGTCCCGCCACAGCACGAAATCGACGTCGCCCTCTTGCAGCACGACGATTTCATCTCCCATCGGGTGCATCTCCCACGTCTCCCAGGCCTCGCTGAAGCTGTGCGACATAACCAAGATATGGCCGGCAAAATTATTGAACTCGCCATCGAGCTCGGCATAGAAATTCGGCGTGACCGCCTTCGTTGTCGCCGCGCCGTCGGGCGCCAAGATGACACGAACGTCTTCGAAACGATGCGGGCCGGGTTCTGTGGACATAAAAATTTCTCCCTCGGTTAACATGGCACGCATCCAAAGGCGTGGTCAGACGCGTCGTTTCCTCTATATGTAGCAGAAGGACGGAGGAGAAGTTTATGCATCATTTAATCCGCAAGTTCGCCGTGTTGATATTTTGCGTTGCCCTGCTATCCGCGAGTCTTCGTGCGGAGGATGCTCCGGCCAAGGCCGACATCGCAGGTGCGCAGGCGGTAATCTCGGCGCAGATGGAAGCCTTCAAGCGGGACGACGGCGAGGCGGCGCTTGCCTTCGCGGCGCCCAGCATCCGGAATATCTTCGCCACGCCGGAAATATTCATGGCAATGGTGCGCGAGCAATATGCCCCGGTGTACCGGCCGCGTTATATCGAATATCTCGAGCCCGTCGCCGTCGGCGACCAATTCATGCAGCCGTTAATCTTGACCGGAGAAAACGGCGTGACCGTGTTGGCGCGCTATGCGCTCCAGCGCCAGACCAGCGGCGACTGGCGTATCATTGGTGTTACGCTCAGTCCCGCTCCCGACCAGGCGCCGATATAAATCAATCCGGCACGTAGACCGTTTGTTTCGCGGCGATTCCTTTCAGCGCGATGCTGCCCACGAGCGTGCAGGCGATCCAGCATTCCGCTACGAAATCGCCGGTCAGCAGAAAATCTTCGCTGAGTTGGCCGCAGAATTGTTCGACCAGGCTGGCCAAATTGACCGCCCGACCGATTACCGTGAAGTCGAGCCTGCCCTCACCACCAATATCACCGTATTGCACCTCGCCAACATGGAGCGCGATGCCGCAGCGGGTCAGGCCGCGCCCGCCGCCACGCGCTTTTCATTGACGATTCAGGCGCCCTTTGCTTTGCAGCCACATCACCACGGACTGAGTGGCCCACGCCACGTCATCTCGGCCGGCGTTCGCACGGCGCTTTTGGGCCGTCCGTCGGAGATCCTCTGGTCAAACCTCCGGCGGATATTGCGCGGCCGCGTTAGCGCCGGGTAACAAAGAAAATTTCGATATGTGGAATTTATATATGCGCGACATGGTGGCCTTGAACGCCATTAGCTTGGCAGGACTGCGCCGCAATCAGCTTCTTTTGTCAGCCATCCGCCGCCGCGATCGTGACGCTCGGAATCCAATTTAGCTGGCGTCGGGACAAACGCGAGTCAACGCTCTCACCGTCAAAATCGCTTGGCGATGAGTCGAGGTCCGCTGGGTCAACGCCCTCGAAGCTGTTGACGTTCACTACCGCGAAAACGGCATCATCGATCGTGCTCGTGACAAACGGAACGACGCCACAGCTTCGGCAAATGTAGAAATCCGCCGTCTCGGTGCCGAACCGGTAGCGCTCCACCAGTGCCGCATCTGCAATACGAGCCGCCAACACCCCGGCCGGGTGCGAGGTGTATATCCGGCTATGCTTTTGGCAAAAGCTACAGCCGCAGGCGCGCACTGGAATAGCGCCTTCAGGCTCCGGAATTTGAAACGTGAAGCGGATGTTGCCGCAATGACAAGCACCATTAATGAGGCGCATGTTGCCAGTATCTGGCGTTCGTGCCGCTATTTGCCGTTAAGCCAAAGCGTCGAGACCGGGCCACCATTGGCGCCGGCGATGGGATCGGTTTGCGGCAGGGGAATTTGCGCAATGCGGGCCATGACGTCCGCGAGTTCGTTCTCGCCAACGGCCATAACTTCCAGATCGCCGACACCAGGAGTTTGCCGGGCGGTGCGCGCATCGGCTTCGGAAAAAACGCACAAATTCGGAGTCTGGCCAGGCGGATAAGCACCGATACTCATGAAGCCTGGCGCATCGTCGCGCCGGCGATGGACAACGCCGGCTGGAATGAGGACGGCATCACCGGCCTTAAATTCGAAAACCGGACCCTGCGGTCCGCCGAACTGCACTTGCGCAGAACCACGCGCGCAGCCCACCACTTCATGGGCCGAGGAATGATAATGATGAAAAGCGAAAGTATCGCCGCGAAAGCCGTTGCCCCAATCATTTCCCCAAAAGACTTTTTCAACGTCGCTTTCCGGCTCGTCGCCGGTCAGCTTCACCGCGCCCTTATAAAGAATCAAAGGCAGCGCATCATTGTTGGGGCTAATGCCGTTGGTGCTCAGAAAATGATGTTCGACTAAAGCTTCAAGCATGACAATCCTCCGGCTAGGCCATTGAAAAAATTGACTGAAACAATTGGCGCGCCCTCCAGGATTCGAACCTGGGACCTACGGCTTAGAAGGTCATGGGCTTTGGCTTCCAGCCTCAATTTTTAGACTTTTTCGCCCATATTGTCCCACATAGTATCAATGGGTTACGGGCAAAAGTCTAAAATTACGGTGCCATCATAAATTGGGCATTCGTGTTGAAGCTTACCGAGAACGCAGCCCAGTCTATTTTTTTTTCGTAGGCCGGTTGGGCCTTTGGGTCAGAGCTGATCCGGCTGCCGACTTCGCCGCCTTGCTGGCATTTGGATTTCGAAGAACCTTTGACGCTGCTGTTGCGGCGCGTTTGCTGGTGACTTCTCGGTTGGTAGTTCGATGTGCCATGCTTCTCGTCCTATTCGGGTGCTTGTTGCTCCACATGATCAATCGGAAGTTCTTTTACAAGATCAACGACGGATCGACCATCAATTACTATAATGGCCACAACGACAATCAAAATAGCGAACAGAAGAGCGCTTACAAAACCAGCAGCAACTCCAATCCAAAATTGACGCCAGCTGCCGGTCGTTCGTTTAACCGCGTCGACAAGGCCGCTCTCAAAGGCATTGCGCCGCTCGTCTACAATGATCTCTTCTAGCCCGGATTATTCACGGCGTGTCGTGATAGGGTCGGTGAGCGTAGATTAAGCTGTTGAAATGC
>JAQBTG010000078.1 GCA_027624955.1 Pseudomonadota bacterium | reverse complement strand
CGCCATGGCACCCCACGGCCCAGACAGGGAGGCCCGTGCGGCGCCCACGGCGGCATCCACCTCGGCAGCTCCACCTTCGGGAACGAAACCCAGCGAGGCGCCATTAACCGGGTTGAAATTTTCGAAAGTGAGATTGCCGCTGTCGGAGGAATAGGCGCCGTCGATAAAATGCCGGGCGGCAACGCTCATGTCACAACGCCGAGGAAGCGGTCGTTCAGTTCCTTTTCGTAATAGAAAATGCCTTTGCCGAGCTGATCCGGCGTCCACACGCGAGTGGGGTGGTCAGGGAAGTACATGTAGCCGCCCGAGAATACCTCGTTGCGGTTTCCTGAGGGATCGAAGAAATAGATCGTCTGGCCACGGGTGATGCCGTGGCGCGTTGGGCCGACATCACGCGATATATCGTAACGCGAGATGATATCGGCAGCATGGCCGACATCGTTCCAAGATTCGAGCAGGAATGAGACGTGATGAAACTTGCCCGGCTCGGGATGTTCGACGAAAGCGATCTCATGCGATTTTGTGCTGCTGGAGAGCCACACGGCGATCGGGCCGTCCGGTGTTTGGACCTTTTCGACTACGCTAAAATCGAGGGCTTCGGTGAAAAAGCGGCTGACCTCGGCGACATTGGGGCCATAGAACAGGCAATGGTCGAAGCCGAGGGCACGCATGCCGCGCGGTTCATTGCGCCAAATATCAGGATTTTCGATGATCGGCCCATTGTCTGAGCACGCCATCTCAGCGTAAAGTTCGATGCGGTGGCCGCTTGGCAGAGTAAAACCAATGCGCCGCCCAACACCCGGTTGCTCGCCTGCCGTCACATGATCGACAGCTAGGCCGAAATCCACAATGCGCTTCTCGAAGACGTCGAGGTCGGCATCGCCGGTGACCTTGAAGGCCAGGAAGTCAACGCCAGGCGCATCGGCCTCGCGCAAGACAATGCTGTGGCGGTCAAACTCGTCATAGCCGGACAGATAGACCCGCCCATCATCGGCTTTCTCGACCAAATCGAGACCGATACGATCAACATAATGGGCCACCGCTTCATCCATTTCGAGCACCCGAATCTGAACGAATCCCGCCCGCAACACTCCCGTCAAAGCCATATTCCAAGCTCCCTCGATAATCTCTGTACGCTGATATCTATTTCACACACCCGACCCATCACCCGCAAGCCTCAGCGTGAGATCGCCCTCTGGGATCAGCCGGCAGGCGAGCGCGTAACCCGCCTGTTCCTCGGATTCACTTACTTGCGCCCGGCTCATCTTGCGCGTGCGGTATTGACCTCGCACGACAAACACTCGGCAAGCGCCGCAACCACCGCCCCGACAGCCAACTGGAATATGCTTGAAGCCCTGATGCTCCATGGCGATCAGCACACGCTCGCTGTCCGAGCAGGAGAACTGAACGCCTGATTCCTCCATGGTGACAGTGAAGCTGCCGCTCACGGAGCGTCAAAAAAATCTGTCGAAGTGAAGCTGGGCGAATGGAACCTTATGCTCCCGCATCAACATGCGCTGCACCGCTTCGGCCATCACCGGCGGGCCGGCGAAATAGAACTCGTAATCCGCTAGTTCGCCTTCCAATGACTGCGCCGCCAGCTCATGGACAAAACCGCGGGGGCCGGACCAGACCTCTGCGCTCACGGACGGCTCGGAGATGGCGGCATGATAACTCATGCGATCAGCGAAGGCCGGCAAGTCGCGCAAAATTTTTTCGCCGCAAATATCGCGCGGCTCGCGCCCGCCAAAAAAGAAATGCAGTCGCCGGTCACTGAAGTACTCGTCTTCTGCGAAGCCGCGGGCGATGGATATCATCGGTGAAAGACCGGACCCGCCGGCGATACAGACGATATCCCGCGGGCTTTCACGCAAGAATGCGAGGCCGTAGGGGCCGTCCATTTCGACCATCTGGCCCGGTTCCACGACGCCATCAAACAGGACATGGCTGCCGGCACCGCCCGGCATGTTCTTGATGTGGAAATCCCATATTCCGGTGTCATTCGAAAGATTGGCCATGGAATAGGCGCGCAGGCCAGTTACACCTGGCAGGGTGAAAAGTGCATACTGCCCGGGCAAAAATTCTGCTTTGCTCTCGGCCTTGAAGCGAAATTCAACCATGTCGTGGGTAAGCTCTCGGCTCTCCACAAGCCGTACCTGTTGCCGCCGTGGCAGGATTTTCGGAGTAGCTGCAGGATCAATTCTCACCTTGATTCTGCAGTCGCTTAGGGGACGGTTTTGACAGGCGAGCCGACGGTCTTTGCGCAGGTCACGCTCGGAGAGACCGGGCGCGTCCGGCCACAAATTTTCGGTCTCGCCATCGAGCAAATCGAATTTGCAGGTGCCACATGAGCCTGTGCTGCATTCATACGGCAAGCCAAGGCCGGCGCGCAGACCCGCCCTCAACACGCTGTCTTCGCTAGTGCTCGAAAAACTCTCTTCTTGGCCGTCTAAGACAATCTTGTACATAATAAAATCCCGGCCCACCGACGTTGCGGCGGACCGGGACCCTTTTCAATAATCCAACCAGCGACTATTGCAGATAATCGTAATTGCCACTCTTCCACTCTTGGATTAGCGCCCGAACGGATAGCGCCAGCTTTCGAAGGCTTGCCTGATTTCTTCTTCGCCCGCGCCGGCGCGAAGAAGAAGGGTCAAGAGCAAGCGTGATTTGATGCCATCCAGCCAACCGGCGGGGATCAGGCCGCGCGCCAGCAGATCCGTTTCAGCGCCAGGAAAATCATATGTTGCCTGCATGGTATCGCCGTGACGCGTGCGCGACGCATAGACAACAGGTATCCGTCGTGCTGCCTGCCCCAATGCCTCGACCATCGCCTTGGGAACATGACCGCCACCGGTGACGTCGACGACAATGCCATGATACCCCGCCTGCAGGGCGAGTTCGACCAGGGTACCATCTTCATCCAGGCCGACACTCAAGCGGGCAACCCGCGCGGCACGCGGCGCCGCCGGCAACGCGATCGGATAGCGCCCACCCGGACGCGTGACAATACGCGCGCGCTTTTCTATGACCCAACCGATGGCGCCAGCAGGACTGGAATGAAATGCTGCGGGGCTGGTGGTGTGCAATTTTTTCACGTAGCGAGCGGCGTGAATTTCGTCATTCATCACCACCAAGGTGCCGATGCCACGCGCTTGCTGATCCAACGCCACTATAACGGCGTGAAAGAGATTGGCCGGTCCATCCGGGCCCGGCATGGTGGGATTGCGCATGGCGCCAGTAAACACGACCGGTGCATCGTTCTGCACCAGACGATCAATGACAAAGGCGGATTCTTCGAGGGTATCGGTGCCCTGCGTCACGACAATGCCGCGCACGCCGTCATCCAACCGATGATTAATTTCGCGCGCTAACGCTGCCAGATCGTCCAAAGTAATATCCGGGCTTGGAAGCAGGCGGAAGGATTGCGCCTCGATCTCGGCGATTTCGGCCAACCCTGGGACCGCCGCGATAAGCATTTCCGCGGAATGCGATAGGGAGACCCCCTTGCCGGGCGCCGTAGAGCCCATCGCAATGGTACCGCCGAGAGAAAATACGCTAATCCGAGGCAACATATGAATTGACCGAGTTCAATGCCGAAGACTGATTGATTGAAACAGCCTACTCCGCGGCAAACTGCACACCGCAGGCAGAACTATTAATCTGGGGTACGTGGGCCAGCGAACGGGCTTCAGGAAATGCGGCGGCCCGTCTCGGGATCAAAAAACAGCAGCGATTCCGTATCGACGTGTACGTCAATCTTATCGCCGTCCTTGAATTCCTGCACGCCCTCGACCGTGAAGAAGAGATTCACACCCTCCAAATCTATGCCCACTGTGGTGTGCATGCCGAGCGGTTCAAGGTCGTTCACGACACCAGTCAGATGGACTACATCCGAGCCAGGCTCCACAATCCGCACATGCTCTGGCCGCAAACCAATCTCAACATTCGTAACTGACCCCGGCATGCCATGTTCCATTTTCGCCGGCAGCGGCATTTTCATGGAGCCAACGGAGATATGGGCCGTGCCGCTCTCACGCGTGATGCGCGCCGGTATGATGTTGATCGGCGGATTGCCCACAAAGTGTGCGACATCCCGATCAACCGGTTCGTCATAGAGTTCTTGCGCCTTGGCGATCTGCCGTATTCGGCCATCAATCAAGACGCATACCGTATCGGCGAGCGCCAGGGCCTCGGTGTAATCCGGCGTTGTGAACAAAAACGTCTGGCCAGTTTCACGCTGCAGGCGCTTCAATTCCGTCCGGAGATCAATACGCAACATGAAATCCAAGCTCGAAAGCGGCTCGTCGAGCAAATAAAATCGGGGTTGGCGGATCATCGCGCGCCCTAGGGCGACTCGCTGGCGTTCGCCGCCACTAAATGTTGCTGGCGTTCGATCCAGAATATGATCGATCTTCAGCATCTCAGCAATTTCATGCACTCGGCGATTGATCTCGTCCTTCGGCGTTTTCGCGATCCGCAAAGGCGATGCGATATTCTCGAAACCGGTTTTATTGGGATAGAGCGCAAGGTTATCGAAGATCATCGCGATATCGCGCTGATTCGGTTGATGTTTTGTAAAATCCGCACCCTCTATAAAAACCTGTCC
>JAQBTG010000077.1 GCA_027624955.1 Pseudomonadota bacterium | reverse complement strand
AAGCGGATAACGGACGTACATCATCACCGCGAGGCGGATCACCTCGGGCGAGCTGTTGAAATAACGGAAGGGGTTTTTCATCCGCGGAGGCTAAGGGACCTCCGCGAGAGGCTCAAGCCGATTTACTCTGACAATGCCGAACAAACCGGTTTCAACTCGAGCGGCACGGCGAAGTCGCCAGGCGCAAGTGATCATCTGCCCAAGAAGAAAGGTTTCTAGCGGGCCTTGGGGCTGAAATTCAGCGAAAAATTGTTCCTCCAGCTGCTCAAAATCGTCCCGGCTTTCACCCGGCAGGATATGCGCCTCGGACCGTAATCCATGGCTTAGAGCATTGAGGCGAACGGCATTCTTCCCTTCAGCACTTTTTGGACCGGTGCTCTTTCTAGCGTTTCGTCGGTTAGCTGCTTCTTGCTTTGGCGTCGCCATGCTGTACCATACACCATATAGGGTCGATGAGCGACTACAGACCCATCATAGTGGATTTTGGCGTAGATTTTAAAAAGGCATAAATTACCAAACAAAGCCAATTAGACCCTATGGTAATAGGTATAAAATTATATAATCATTCTCGCTCGAATATCGCCACCAGCTCGACATGGCTTGACCACAAGAACTGATCGATCGGCGTGAGCATCTGCATGCGGTAGCCACCATCGATCAAGATGCGAGCGTCGCGCGCGAAACTGGCAGCGTTGCACGATACCGCGGCGATGCGCGCCACGCCGGAGGCAGCCAGCGCCTCGGCCTGCTCGCGTGCGCCGGCACGCGGCGGATCGAATATAACAGCGTCATATGCCTTCAGCTCGGCCACGCTAAGCGGCCGGCGCGCGAGGTCGCGTTCCTCCGCCGTGACCATGAGGTCAGCTTGACCTGCCGCCGTGCGGGCCGCACCAACCATCGCTGCGTCGCCTTCGAACATTGCCACCTGGCAGCGCGGCGCGGCTGCCCCGCCACTCGTTGCCAGCGCGAAACCTATGCCGCCGAGCCCCGCATAAAGGTCCGCGATCTGCACCGCACGCTTGCCTGCGGTCAATTCCGCCAACCCCAAGCCGTCCCTCACCAGGCGCTGGATCGCGGCCTCGCCCGCCGCCGTCGGTTGCAAGAAGGCGCCGTGCGGAAAATCCACCCATGCGCCGGCGAAACAGACGCGTACCACGCTCGACTGCGCGATAGTCTCCAACACCTGTGCGCCCTGCCGCCGCTTGCGTTTGCCGGCGCTCCTGCCAGCAGCCCCCTTACCGCCCCGGTCGGCCGGCGGACTTTCCACCGAGAGGCGCTGAATGCCGTGCGAATCGGCGAAGGCGGCCAGCATCTCGCGCATCCTCAGGGCGGGCGGTGCATCCAAGCCGTGCAGGATGGCGTCGGTCCCTTGATGCGCCTGAGTGAGGGAAATTTCCGCCATGCCTAATTTCGCGGCCAAGCCGCGCAAGGGCTGTAACAGTGCTTCAAGCGCCGGCAGCAACACAGCGCAGCGCTCGATGGCGATGATCTCATCGCTGCCACGCCGCCGGAAACCCAACGCAACTCCGCCTTCGGGCGCGCCATGCCGCCGCGTCACCGCAAAGCGCACACGCCGCCGGCTGGCCGGCGGCGATGTGATCAGCGGCGCGATGGCAACCTCCGTCAGGCCGCGATGGGCCAATGCGTCGCGGATCACGTCTATTTTCCAGTCGCCGTATGGCTTGGCAGCCATATGTTGCGCCACACAGCCGCCGCAATCGCCAAAATATTCGCACGCAGGCGTCGCGCGGTAGTGCGAATCCGTTAGTCGCTCTAACAAGCGCGCACGCGTCGCGCCGGGCGCCGCCTGTTCGAGTTCCACGCGCACCCGCTCGCCCGGCAGTGCACCGGGCACGAACAGCTTGACGCCGTCGTGCCAGGCAACGCCATCACCGCCGGTGCCAAGCGCCTCTATGGTCAATTCGCACTGCACAGCTAAGAGCTATAGCACGGCCGGCGATGAATAACTCAACCCGGTGCGGCGACGAATTCCGCCACCAGCAGGGCGGCAAAAGCGATAAACACCAGGCCCGAGATCAACGCGATACCGCGTTGCACGCGCGGCTGCGTAAGCCAGCGCCGCGCCCGGCTAGCGGCCAGCACCAGCGCGCTCTGCCAGATTATGTTGAGCAGGATGATCGAAGCACCGAGAAACGCCAACTGCACCGGTATGGCAGCAGGCCCCGGCTCGACGAAACCGGGCATCACGGCAATGAATAGTAGGATAACCTTGGGGTTTAGTAGGTTGGTCAGGATTGCGTCACGGCACACTGCGCCGGCGCCACTGTCGGCGATAGCTGCCGGCGAAATGGCGCTCGCGCCCGTCATGTTGCGGCCGGTCGCAGCTCGGATGTTGCGGTATCCCAGCCAACAAAGATAAAGCGCGCCCGCCAATGCCACGCCCTTCAGCGCCAGTGGCGCAGCCAAAAGCAAAAGCGAAAGTCCGAATACGGCTGCCGCCAAATGGCCGAGGAGGCCTATTTGCACGCCAACCAGGGCCGCAAAGCCTTGGCCATTGCCGCCGCTCAGGGCGGCGCGGATTACCAGCAGGGTATCAGGGCCAGGTGAGAGAACCGAGGCCAGTGCTACCACCAGGAATGTGCCGTAAAGTTGGGGGTCGAGTGGCATGTAACGCAGGGTACGGAATCATTAGGCAGTGCGGCAGCGCCGCAGCGGAGCCGCGCGACCGCCGAGGAGAACGCTATTTCTTGCGAAACGAATCGAGCGTGACCACTTCGGCGCCGGAGTTGTTTGATTCGCTTTCGTCTTGCGCCGTTTCGTCACTGTTTTCTGTATCGCCGGAACCGTCCTCAGCCGTCTCCGCCAAACCTGCGTCGTCTGCCTCCGCTGCTACCACCGCCGGGGACGACTCACCTGCGGCGTCTCGATTGGCGCCAATTTCCGTCATACCTTCCGCGATTGAACCGTCTTCTTCCGCTTCCGCCAAGACTTCATCGGCGCCCCCCACCAACTGCAGCTTGCCGCGACCGCCGGTCGATTTGAACTCGAACTGCATGTCAAATTTGACGCCGGGATCGGCGAAGCGGGTCAGTGCGGCAAATGGCACGCTGACATGCTCATGCGATTTGTTAAAGCTGAGCGTCACCGAGAAGCCATGCTCGGTCACTTCCAGCCCCCAATACTGATGCTGTAGAATAATCGTCAATTCGTCCGGATAACGGTCGCGCAGATGGTCCGGTATATCCACCCCAGGATATCCGGTGCGAAACGTGATGTACAGATGATGGCTGCCCAACAGGCCGTTCTCGGCAACTCGAAGCATCACTTCGCGCATGGCGCCACGTAAGGCATTGTCCACCAGATCGTCGTACCCGATATGATCCTTGGCCATTAGTCTTTTCATCCTCTCCGCGGCGCAATCTTGAGCCTTGCGGACCGAGCCAATAAAGTGGGGAGCTTCTGTTGCCCGGTGCCCCCCGAACCGCGCTTACCTAGTTTTGCTAGGCAGCGAGTGCTACTTCGTTATCATTCGCACTTACATTATGGCCCGATAACGGTGGTACCATACCGAGCAAAAACCGAACCTTTACCACGCACGTCGATCCTGGTTCGCCCCCATAAACGGTTTCGCGCCGGCTTTGGCCTGACGCGCGTTACGCCAGGTCGGCCGGATCGAATTGGTGGAGGCGCCGGGTACTGCCCCCGGGTCCGCAACGCTTATTTCGCGCGGCGTTTATCGCCATAGTCGACGGAAATCCGCCGACCGGTCTAATATAGACATCTTCGCCGCGTCGTCCAAGCGTCGCGTTCCCGTCAACCTCGGGTGCCTCACTGTGGCACCCACTGCAACAACGCGACAACGATGCCCTTAGACCCGGAACAGCAGGCGGAAATCGACGCCCAGCGGCAAGACAGCACACCGACGAGGCGTGCTTGTGCACCTGCGCTTGAAGAAATTCTCTACCAAGCAATTCCCTTGCTTGATCATGGCTTTATCAGGGTTGTCGACTACATGGGCAACGACGGCGCGATCGTACAGGCCGCGCGAGTCTCTTACGGCCGCGGCACTCGGCACGTCACCGAGGACAAGGGCCTCATTGCCTATCTCATGCGTCACCGTCACACCACGCCGTTCGAGATGTGCGAAATAAAGTATCACGTCAAACTGCCTATTTTCGTTGCCCGCCAGTGGATTCGCCACCGCACCGCCAACGTTAACGAGTATTCTGGCCGATATTCCATTCTGGATAGGGAATTCTACTTGCCGGCGCCCGACCAGCTGGCGAGTCAATCAAGCGACAACCGGCAGGGTCGAGGCAACGTGCTGCAAGGCGCGGAGGCGGCCCGCGTTCACGATCTGCTGCGCGATGACGCCAACCGAGCCTATGACCACTATGCGGAAATGCTGAACGAAGACGAAAACGGCGGGTTGCGCGATCCGACCCGCGACGGATTGGCGCGGGAGTTGGCGCGCATGAATCTTACGCTCAATTATTATACCCAATGGTATTGGAAGACCGATCTGCACAATCTGCTGCATTTTCTCAGTCTGCGCGCCGATTCACACGCTCAGTACGAGATCCGCGTCTACGCCGAAGCCATGATCGATACGCTCAAGCGTTGGGTGCCCTTGGCCCATGCCGCGTTTCTAGAATATGAGCATGGCGGGGCGCGCCTTTCGGCGACGGCGCTCGAGAGTGTCAAACGAATGATTGCCGGCGACAAAGTCAGCCAAACGGAGAGCGGCCTTTCCAAGCGCGAATGGCGCGAACTCATGCTTGTGTTGGAGATGGATGCCTGAACTAGCCCGGATTATTCATGACGGCCACCGGATTTGAGCGGGGCGAGCGGTAGCGGCCGGGTTTCCGAC
>JAQBTG010000076.1 GCA_027624955.1 Pseudomonadota bacterium | reverse complement strand
ACCACGCGCCTTGCTCAAACCATCCGACCACCGTGAATAATCCGGGATAGCTCTGACACTGCCTTTGCATGTCCTTACTCAGTGTCCGGCGGCACGATCCGGCGGAATGAGCACAGTGTTGCTGGCCCGCGGTCGAATTCAAAATCAAGTTTATGAATATTAGTATGTATATAATGTCCGTGCCGGAGAACCGAGCCGCCGCTGGAAGGCCCGATGGAATAAATGGAAGAAACAGGTGGACTGTGTGCCTGTATCGCGGAGGTGACATAAGGTGGTGGCAGGGATAACTATATTCAGGTAAGTTTGTCATGGCTGCAGGCGGTAAAAAGAATCAGGTGCGTTCGGCTAACAAAGAGCAATCCGACACCAAAGCACTCGCCCTCTATAGTCCCTATGGTTGGCGGGGCACGATCGGGTTGATTTGCCCATCGACCAACACCAGCATCGAGCCGGAGTTTCACAGGCTGGCGCCGGACGGCATCGTCGTCCATGTTGCGCGCGCCTTTCAGGATGGGCCGCAGGAACCTGCCCTCTATCGCCAGATCGCCGACAATGTAGCGCTCGCGAGCCGTGATCTTGGGTCAGCGCGCGTCGATGTCATCGCCTTCGGCTGCACTTCCTGCACCTATTTCGTGCCCGCCGACGAAATTCGCGAAACCATGACGCGGGTTTCCGGCGCGCCGGCGGTGCTGACCGCCGACGCCGTCGTCGAGGCGCTGAAAGCGGTGGGTGCGCGGCGCATAGCACTGGCGACGCCGCGAACCGATTTCGTCAACCGGCGCGAGACCGAGTGGCTGACGGAGCAAGGATTCGAAGTCGTGTCCGTACAAGGGCTTCAGCTCGGCGAAACCGCGATGGAGCGTGCCAATATTGGCCGCGTGCCGCCCGAGGTCGCCTTTCGCCTGGGGCGGGCGGTCGATCGAGCCGACGCCGACGCTGTCTTCGTCAGCTGCACCAATCTACCTTCTCTGCCGATCATCGCTCGGCTGGAACAGGAGCTGGGAAAGCCGGTCATCACCAGCAATCAGGCGACCTTCTGGCGGTGTCTGAGGATCATCGGATCGACGGCGCGCATCGCGGGATACGGCAGGCTGTTGGAAGAATACTGAACCGGCGGCGCGCCAATAGTAATTGCGGTTATTCAGCGCCAGTCGAACATGGCGAGTTGTTCGCCCAGGCCTTCGTCCGATGCCCGTTTCAGGGCATAGCTCGCCAGCGCCAGATCGCACACGGCCATGCCCTGAATGATCGCGAAGATGCGTTCATCGGGCGTCCGGCGGGCGGCCCGTTTGCCCGCGACGATTTCACCGATATTCGCGTCGACCCGTCGCGCGAGATCCTCGCGCCGTGCCAACCTCCTGCGCAGCCATACCGCGATGTCGCCGAGCACAGTAGCGTAGTCGAAGTCGTCGACAATGAACCGGTCCACCTCGTCGAGCACGCCGATGTCGACTTCTTCAGTTTCCCCCATGGAGCAGAGGAAGCTACCCGGTGCCAGCATTCCGGGCAGGACCACAGGATGTTCAGCGAATGTTAGCGTAATTACGATGTCGGCGCCGTCGATGGCGGCACCGGCATCGTCCATTGCGACGAAGCGCGATTCAAACCGGCCATTGAACCGTTCGCAAAACCGGTGTGCGCTCTCCGGACGGCGCGCCACCACACGGATTTGATCCAGCTTGAAACTGTCTGTCAGGGCAGGAAACAGTTGCGACGCGATGGCGCCAGCGCCGATCAGCGCGACGACCCGAGATTCCGAGCGCGCCAGATATTTCGCCGCGACAACGCCCGTGAGGGCAGTACGGAACCTGTGGAGCCAAGTTTCGTCGAGCAGCCCGATCGGTGCGCCGGTTTCGTCGTCAAAGACGCACAGCAGATGATAGGACCGGACCCTGTCGCCGCGCGGATTGTCGCTGATAATGCGGATACCGGTAACCCCCTCCGACATCAGGGTCGCGCCTTTCGCCTTGTATTTGGCGGACCCGGTGCGTCCCGATCCGCCGAACATTGAGGCCGGTTCGGACAGGCGCTGAATATCGCCAGCGCCATAATCGCGATAGGTATTTTCGATCACCTCGAGACCGGTCGCGGTGTCCAGCAGGCGCCGCAGGTCGGTTTCCCGCAACACGCGGAGCGCTGGTATCCTGTTTTCTTCCACCTGTCACACCCGTTCCGTCATGCGCTCGCCCAATCCCCGTGTCCGGTATCCTGCGGTTTCGTATTGCCGCGCCGGGATTTCTGGCGGGTGCGGTTGCGGTTACCCAGGACAGACACTATAGAGGATGTCAGGGAGTACGCGAGTAAATCCATGAACGACGTTTCGGTGAACGAGCGGAAAAGCCTGGCAAGCCAGTTCAGCGGCGAATGGAATTTGCTCGGTTTTGCAGTCGGTCTGGCAACGACTGCTTATTATATGTATGTCGGGACCTTCGGCACATTCAGCCCCGCGCTCGACCGCAGCGTCTTCATTTTCGTCGGGGTTGCGCTTGCCATCTGTTATTTTCCACTGGCGCGTGGTGTTGCAGCGCGGCTGGCCGATGCAGCTTTATTAGCGGCCGTGACCGTGGCGACCTATCGCTTCAACGAACACTATCTAGTCTTCGCTGAGACCGAGGGTTTCGATATCGGCGATTTCGACATGGCGATGGGCTGGATCATGATCCTCGGCGTGATCGAGGCCGGCCGTCGATCGCTTGGCCTTGCGATGGCCATAATTTCGGTGGCTTTTCTGCTGTTTCTATATTTCGGCGCTTACATCCCCTGGCCGTTTGTTCACGGCGGGTTCAATCTGCGGCAGATCGCGACGTCGCTCTATGCGCAGACCGACGGGCTCTACGGGTCGATCACCTATGTGCTGGCGTCGAACCTTTTCCTTTTCCTCGTGTTCGGCGTCTTTCTGGTCCGCTCCGGCGCTTCAGAATTTTTCACTAATATTTGCCTGTCTTTCCTCGGCACGCGTCCCGGCGGCGGCGCCAAGGCGGCCGTGGGCGCCAGCTTCATAACGGCAAGCATCTCCGGTTCGGCATCCGCAAACGTCGCGATTACCGGCAGCATCACAATTCCAATGATGATCCGCACTGGCTACCGACCCGCGGTGGCGGGCGGCATAGAGGCGGCGGCGTCGACCGGTGGCACCATCATGCCGCCGGTGATGGGGGCTTCCGCCTTCATCATGGTCGCGCTGACCGGATTTTCATACGGTACGATCGTCCTATATGCGACGATCCCGGCGCTGCTTTATTTTCTCAATGTTTATCTTCAGGTTCATTTCTATGCCATGCGCAATGGCCTGAGGGGCCTTCCGGCCGAGGAATGCCCGCCGTTTCGCGGCACCCTCAGAAAAGGCTGGGTGTTTCTGGTCCCCATCTTGGTCGTCATCATCCTGGTTTATCTCGACTATTCCTTGCGCCGGGTGGGATTGCTCGCCATCGTCAGCGTCGTCGTCGCCAGCTGGTTCACCGACCGGAAGATGGGGCTGCGCGATATCATCCAGACGATGGCCGACGGCGCCAAGGATTCTCTGCCGATAATCGCCATCGCCGGCCCGGTTTCTATTATTGCCGGCGCGGTGCTTTTGCCCGGCACGGGTATTCGCATTACCGGGCTAATCATCGACCTCGCCGAAAGCAACCTCGCCTTTACCGTGATGTTCATCTTCATCGTCGGTTATGTGTTGGGGATGGGGCTCTCTGTCATCCCCGCCTATGTGATCCTTGCAACCCTGGCGGCGCCGGCGCTGATCCAGCTCGGTATCCCGGTCATGGCGGCACATCTTCTGGTGCTGTGGTGGGGACAGGCATCCAATGTCACGCCGCCGGTCGCGCTGGCGGCCTATATGGCGGCAGGCATTTCGCGGGCACCATTGTGGCGGGTATGCAATGTTGCGATGGTCAAGGCCATGGCCATCTTCTATCTGCCGGTGCTGTTCGTCTATCAACCGGGTCTGCTGCTCGAAGGCGGTGTGATCAACGTCGTGCTGACCGTCGGAACGCTGGCGCTTGGCGGGCTCGCCATATCCGCCGGCATCGAAGGTTTTTTTTATGCCAGCATGGGCGTTGCGATGCGTGTCATCGCGATCGCGGTCGGCACTGCTCTGATCCTGACTCATGGGCTTTTTGCCATTGCGCCGCTGGCGCTGTTCATCGGTTTCTGGCTGTGGCAAATAAGGTCGGGACGACTTGCGGCAGCAAGTAATTCAGGAGGACAATCGGAAGGCCAATGATAGTCTTACAGCTGGCGTTCATGGGAGTGGGCACCGATCGAGTGGGATTTAACCCAAAGGGAGAAGAATATGAGGTTTTCGAGAAAGAACATTACCGCGCTGGCCGGTCTGACTGCGGCGGTCGCCGTAGCGCAGGCTGCATCCGCCGAGAATTTGGTTATCGGCACCAGTTCGCCGGGGGGAAGCTACTTTCTGATGGGTGGTGGCCTGTCAACCGCGATAACCCGGGACGTGAAGGGGATTACTCTGTCGACGCGCACGACGGCGGGTTCGACCACCAACTTACGCATGCTGGGCCAGAAAGGGAGTGGTATCGACCTCGGGCTAGCAAACCTCGGAGCGGTCTACAATGCCGTCACCGCGACGGGCAAATTCAAGGGAAAGAAGCCGATCACCAACGTTCGTGCCCTGATGGCGCTAACCATTTCGCCGATCCATTGGGTCACGCTGGCCAAGGACAACATCACGAGTTTCGCCGATCTCAAGGGCAAGCGGGTTTCACTGGCCAAGGCCGGCAGCGGCACGGCGGCCAACGCCGATTTGGTGCTCCGAACCGTTGGCGTGCGCGACCAGGTCAAGGCTCAGTTTCTTGGCTTCAGTGAGGCCGGCAACGCGTTGCGTGACGGGAATATCGACGCGTTCGCGGTATCTTCGGCGGTGCCGGTTCCCGTCGTGACGGCTATGTCGGCGACCCGGAAGGTCCGTCTTATTCCACTGAGCCCGTCCGAGCTCAAGGCGGTGATGACCAAGAACCCGGCATTTGCGCCATACACCATCAAGGCATCGGATTACGGAAGCGGCGTGGTGGCGGATGCCCAATCGTATGGCGTGCCCAGCACGATCGTGACGCGCGCCGATGTTCCCGCTGACGTTATCTACCGGATCGTCAAGTACGTCTATTCTGAAAAAACCAACAAATACATGAAGACGGTCTACAAATCATGGCACCCAACACCGAGCCTGAGCCTCTTCAAGAATGCTGGCGTCAAGATGCATCCCGGCGCCCTCAGGGCCTACAAGGAACTCGGCATGATGTGATATGCCGTGTGCATGACAAAAAAGGGGCCATTTGGCCCCTTTTTTCATAATGGGACGGCCTTAATCAGCACTGTCGCTTCTATTAATTCCATCCGGCGCGAAATACTAGGGATTCTGCGCCGGATGGAATTAATAGAAGCGACAACGAGAAACGCCTGCTGCGCTTCCAGAAGCAGTTGGCCAAGTACAGCCTGCTGATCATCGACGAACTCGGCTTTGTTCCGCTCAGTAAAACCGGCGCGGAGCTTTTGTTCGAGGTGTTCAGCCAGCGTTACGAGCGCGGCGCCACTCTGGTGACCAGTAATCTGCCGTTCGACGAATGGACCGAGATATTCGGCTCGGAACGCCTGACCGGGGCGTTGCTGGACCGGCTCACCCACCATGTCCATATCCTGGAGATGAACGGCGAGAGCTATCGTCTCAATCAAAGTCGAAAACGGCGGAAATCCCCAAAAACACCTGCATAACCGTCAGCGCCATGGTTGACCCGGTGGGCCCACAGGCGCCTCCCACGCTGCTTCGCTCCGCGTAACGC
>JAQBTG010000075.1 GCA_027624955.1 Pseudomonadota bacterium | reverse complement strand
CCGCCGATACCACCAAAATCGCGCCGTCCATCTGCGCCGCACCCGTGATCATGTTCTTCACATAATCCGCGTGACCCGGGCAATCGACATGCGCGTAATGCCGCGCTGTGGTCTCATACTCAACATGCGCCGTCGCAATCGTTATGCCGCGCTCACGCTCTTCCGGCGCCTTGTCGATCTGATCAAACGGCACAAATACAGCACCGCCCGCCTCGCCCAGAACCCTCGTGATCGCTGCCGTCAACGTCGTCTTGCCGTGATCGACATGCCCAATCGTGCCAACATTGCAATGTGGCTTCGTACGCTCAAATTTCTGTTTAGCCATTTTCTTTTCCTCTTCTCACGTCCACTCGGCTTCGGTCAGGCGATAAATCTCATGCGAATTTTGCTCGAACTTCTTCCGAAACGGCTGTGGGAACTTGCTGGTAGTGATCGAATTCCATAGTGAACTGCGCGCGGCCCTGGCTCAGCGAGCGCAGTGTATTGACGTAACCGAACATCGTCGCCAACGGAACTTGTGCCCGAATGACTTGGGTATTTGAGCGCGGCTCCATGCCTTCAATTTGCCCACGCCGCGAATTTAAATCGCCAATAACATCGCCGAGATAATCATCCGGCGTAACGACTTCGACTTTCATCATCGGCTCCAGCAGCGCCGGTTTTGTGCGGCTCATCACCTCACGGAAAGCCGCCCGGGCGGCAATCTCAAACGCCATCGCACTTGAATCGACATCATGATAAGCGCCGTCAACCAACTTGGCCTTAAAATCGATTACCGGAAAACCAGCTATCGGACCGGTCTGACGCGCTGTTTCAAAGCCTTTTTGAACCGACGGTATATATTCGGTAGGCACATTGCCGCCACGAATTTTGCTGTCGAATTGAAAACCCATGCCGGGCTCGAGCGGCTCGAACTCAACTTTAATGCGCGCATACTGACCCGCGCCGCCCGACTGCTTCTTATGGGTATAATCGACTTCTGCGGCGCGCGTGATGGTTTCTCGGTAGGCTACCTGCGGCGGGCCAACATTGGCATCAACTTTGAATTCGCGGCGCATACGATCAACTAAAATTTCGAGATGTAGCTCACCCATGCCCTTGATGATCGTCTGGCCGCTTTCGGCGTCCGATCCGACCCGAAAAGATGGGTCCTCCTCCGCCAACCGCGCCAACGCGAGAGACAGTTTATCCTGATCCACTTTGGTCTTCGCTTCGACCGCTACCTCGATAACCGGTTCGGGAAACTCCATGCGCTCAAGAATGACCGGATTGGTCACGTCGCACAGGGTCTCACCCGTGGTGGTATTCTTCAGTCCAGCAATGGCGACGATCTCACCGGCGCGGACTTCCTTGATATCTTCCCGGCTGTTGGCGTGCATAAGAAGCATGCGCCCGACGCGTTGTTTCTCATTCTTAACGCTGTTCAGCACTTGACCGCCGGTTTCCAAAACGCCGGAATAGACTCTTACGAAAGTCAGCGATCCGACGAACGGATCGGTCATAACTTTAAATGCCAACGCTGCAAACGGTTGGTCGTCTTTGCTCTCGCGTGCGACCTTGTTCTCTTTGCCCGGAACCGTCCCATAGATCGCCGTGACATCGGTTGGCGCCGGCAGAAAATCGATCACTGCGTCCAGCAGTGGTTGCACGCCTTTGTTTTTGAACGCTGAGCCGCACAAAATAGGCACCATATTGCGTTCAATCGTGGCGCGGCGGATACAGCGTTTAAGAGTTTCTTCATCAGGCTCGGTGCCTTCTAAAAAGGCCTCAAGCGCCTGATCATCGAATTCCACAACGCTTTCCACCAGCTCGGCATGCAGGCTCTCAGCTTTTTCCAAGAGCTCGGCCGGAATGTCACCGATTTCATACTCGGCACCGAGTGTCTCGGATTTCCAGATAACCGAGTTCATAGCAACGATATCGACCAACCCGATATGCTGGCTTTCGGTGCCAATGGGTATTTGCAGAACCAAAGTGGTCGCACCCAACCGATCTTTGATCATCTCAACAGTGCGGAAAAAATCAGCGCCGATCCGATCCATCTTGTTGACGAAACAAATTCGCGGCACAGCGTACTTGTCGGCTTGGCGCCAAACTGTCTCGGTTTGCGGTTCAACACCGGCGACACTATCAAATACCGCCACCGCGCCATCCAAAACACGGAGTGAGCGCTCGACCTCAATGGTGAAGTCGACATGCCCCGGTGTATCTATGATGTTGATGCGGTGGTCACGCCAGAAACATGTTGTCGCGGCGGAGGTGATGGTGATGCCGCGTTCCTGTTCCTGCTCCATCCAATCCATGGTGGCGCTGCCATCATGGACTTCGCCCATTTTGTAGGATTTTCCGGTGTAAAACAGAATCCGCTCGGTCGTTGTCGTTTTTCCGGCATCGATGTGCGCCATGATGCCAATATTACGAAACCGATTAAGGGGTGTCTTGCGTGCCATTATCTAAATTCCATCCGCCGGTGGCGCTACCAACGGTAGTGCGCAAAAGCGCGGTTGGCCTCCGCCATGCGATGCGTATCTTCACGTTTCTTGACGGCGGAACCCCGTCCCGCAGCCGCGTCCATCAACTCGTTGGACAATCTGTCTGTCATGGTGTTTTCGCTGCGTGCCTTGGCCGCGGCGATCAACCAGCGGATTGCCAGAGTTTGGCGCCGCTCAAAGCGTACTTCTGTCGGTACCTGATATGTCGCGCCACCTACACGCCGCGACCTAACTTCTACCGTGGGCTTAACATTCTCAAGTGCCTCATGGAACATCCGCAGCGGGTCCTGGCTGCTGCGCCGGCGCATGTTCTCGAACGCGCCGTAGACGATCTTCTCCGCGACCGACTTTTTGCCGTCGTCCATGAGAGAATTCATGAATTTCGCAACGATCTTGTCGCCGAAATTCGGATCCGGATTAATTTCTCTTTTTTCCGCTGCGCGGCGCCGTGACACAGTAAGAACTCCCCTATTTCGGACGCTTAGCGCCGTATTTCGAACGGCGCTGTCGGCGTTCCTGAATACCCTGCGTATCCAGTGTTCCGCGAATGATGTGATAGCGGACGCCCGGCAAATCCTTCACTCGTCCGCCACGTATCATGACAACCGAATGTTCCTGAAGATTATGTCCCTCACCTGGTATGTAGCTGGTGACTTCAAAGCCATTGGTTAATCGAACGCGCGCAACTTTACGTAGCGCCGAGTTTGGCTTCTTAGGCGTCGTTGTATAAACGCGCGTACACACTCCACGCTTTTGCGGACAAGCCTGCAACGCTGGCACCTTGTTGCGCTTGACCGGCGCTTTGCGCGGCTTGCGAACCAGTTGATTAATTGTTGGCATGTGCCACTCAATTCCTCTTCAAGCTTGTTGTCCGCCACATCAGCGAACAATCGTCAATTTCTTGGAGTCGGTCGTCTTCAGGCCAGCACTTCAATTTCCACAGCAAAAAAGAGAAGCGAACCAAGTTCACTTCTCACGAGCTGGTTTCGCCGGCTCGTCGGCATAATATATTGCTACGTCGGTGTCTGCGCGGGCGCTGTTTAAGTAAAGAACCAGCGTGCCCTACAAACTGAGCGCGCATAATAGTTTCGGCCCATCGCGGCGTCAAGCGTTAAACCGCTCATAACTTGGGCTTTTCGCCCTTTACTTTAACGTTCCTTCGGTACCTCAGAAGATGAGCGCCGTCATACAACCGGTGTGCTTACTCAGCGGGCACCGGTGCCGTCTCAGCAGGCGGCGCCAACACCTCAGTTTCGCCCAATATCTCCGCCTCTAGTGCTAATTGATGCTCCAATGCGCGTTTAGCGGCATCACGGTTGATTCGGTTAACCACACTTCCCGTTCCGGCCGGAATAAGGCGTCCGACGATGACGTTTTCTTTCAATCCGACCAAATTGTCAGATTTTCCGGCTACCGCCGCTTCGGTCAACACGCGCGTCGTCTCCTGGAACGATGCGGCGGAGATGAAGGAACGCGTTTGTAGAGATGCCTTGGTAATGCCCTGTAAAATCGGAATGGATTTAGCCGCTACATGACCATCCCGGTCGGCGCGGGCGTTAATTTCATCATATTCGGTGCGGTCCACTTGTTCGCCGATCAGGAATGTTGTTTCGCCCGGGTCGGTGATTTCGACCTTTTGCATCATCTGCCGGCAGATCACCTCAATATGCTTGTCGTTTATCTTCACACCTTGCAGACGATAAACTTCTTGAATTTCCTCGATTAGGTAGACGGCCAGTGCTTCAACACCCATAACCCGCAAAATATCATGCGGCGCTGCATTGCCGTCCATCAACGGGTCGCCGCGGCGCACGAAATCACCCTCTTGCACGCTGATATGCTTGCCTTTGGGAATCAGATGTTCGACGGGCTCTTCGCCGTCTTCTGGAATCACAACGATACGCCGTTTGGACTTATAGTCCTTGCCGAACTCCACGCGCCCGTCGATATCACTGATAATCGCATGGTCTTTCGGCTTACGGGCTTCAAACAGTTCCGCAACACGCGGCAGACCGCCAGTAATATCGCGCGTTTTTGTCGATTCCCTTGGAATACGCGCCAGTACATCGCCGGCATGTACAGTATCGCCGTTTTCGACGTTGAGAATGGCGTCCACGGAGAGAAAATACTGCGCTTCACGTCCACTCGCCAAAAGAAGGAGGTTGGCCTCGCCGTCGACTAAAGCAAGGCGTGGCTTCAAATCACCGCCCTTGGCTTGTTGTCGCCAATCAACGACGACCATATTCGACACGCCGGTTTGTTCGTCCATGGTTTCGCGAAAGGACAGCCCCTCTATCATGTCGATGAACTGGATCTTGCCGGTGAGCTCAGAAATAAGCGGTAGCGTGAAAGGATCCCAAGTTGCGAGCGCCTGTCCTTTTTCGACCTTTTCACCATCCTTGACGAATAGTTTGCCGCCGTATGGCAGGCGATGGCGCGCGCGCTCCGCACCTCGTTTATCTTTCAAAACGATCTCGCAATTACGCCCCATGATAACTTCAATGCCGGAACTGTCCGTCACGACATTCAGGTTTTCGATTTTCACGGTCGCATCTAGTGCCGCTTCGACACTCGATTGCTCCGTACCGCGCTGCGCGGTACCGCCGATGTGGAAGGTCCGCATGGTAAGTTGCGTTCCCGGCTCACCGATCGATTGCGCGGCAATAACGCCAACCGCTTCACCGATATTAACCACCGTGCCGCGTGCCAGATCGCGCCCGTAGCAATGACCGCAAACGCCGTCCTTGGTCTCGCATGTCAGAACGGAGCGGATCATGACCTCTTCGATCCCCGCTTCATCAACACGGTCAACATCGCGCTCATCAAGAAGTTGGTTGGCCGGGATAACTACCTTGCCCGTTTCCGGATGCTTCAGAGCAACCGATGTCACTCGGCCGAGGGTCCGCTCTGCCAGCGGCGAAATAACTTCGCCGCCTTCGATAACCGCCCGCACGGTGAGACCCGCCTCGGTGCCGCAATCCTCTTCAACGATAATGCAGTCCTGCGCCACATCGACCAGGCGACGGGTAAGATAGCCCGAGTTCGCCGTTTTCAATGCCGTGTCAGCCAAGCCTTTACGCGCGCCGTGGGTTGAGTTGAAATATTCGAGAACCGAAAGCCCTTCCTTAAAGTTGGAGATAATCGGGGTCTCGATGATTTCACCTGAAGGCTTGGCCATGAGACCGCGCATTCCGGCGAGCTGCTTCATTTGCGCTTCTGAGCCACGCGCGCCCGAATGGGCCATCATGTAGATCGAATTCAGGGTTTTTCCGGCATTTTCCGGAAGATCGTCGCGCGCAGAATCCGACATGCCGGCCATCATCGCCGTCGCGACACGGTCGGTGCATTGCGACCACGCGTCGATCACTTTGTTATATTTTTCGCCCTGAGTGATCAATCCGGCGGCATATTGCTGCTCATACTGTTCAACTAGGTGATAGGTGTTGGAAACCAGTTCGATCTTTTGAGCTGGAATAATCATATCGTCCTTGCCGAACGATATGCCCGCCTTACCGGCGTAGCTGAAGCCTAGTTTCATCACCTGGTCGGCGAATATGACGGTTTCCTTCTGGCCGCAATGGCGATAGACGGTATCGAAC
>JAQBTG010000074.1 GCA_027624955.1 Pseudomonadota bacterium | reverse complement strand
GCTTCGGTGAATTCGGCGCCACCATCACCTTCGTCTCCAACATCCCCGGTGAAACCCGCACGCTTCCGATCGCGCTTTACAGCCTGATTCAGGTGCCGGGCGGCGAGGGCGGTGCGCTGCGTCTGATGATTCTTTCTATTGTCATCGCCATGCTGGCGCTGTTCGCCTCCGAATTGCTGGCGCGCCGGGTCCGCGCCCGGTTGGATGGATAGGGCAATGCTGCAGGTCGATCTTCAGAAGCGCCTAGGTGATTTCAGCCTCAATGTTGCGTTTGAGGTCGAGGACCGCGGTATTACCGCACTGTTCGGCCGCTCCGGTGCTGGCAAGACGACATTGGTCAACATGTTGGCGGGGCTGCTCCGACCCGACAGTGGGCGTCTCCACATCGGCGGGCAAACCCTGTTCGATTCCGCAGCAAAGGTGAATGTTCGGGCGGAACGCCGCCGCGTCGGCTATGTGTTCCAGGAAGGGCGTCTTTTCCCCCATCTCAGCGTCAAGGCCAATCTGCTTTACGGCCGCCGCTTCGCACCGAAGGGCGAACGCTATCAGGATGCGGCGCAGATCATCGGCCTACTCGGCCTTGGCGGCTTGCTAGCGCGCCGCCCAGCGACCCTTTCAGGCGGAGAGAAACAGCGTGTGGCGATCGGCCGGGCGCTGCTATCCGAACCCCGCCTATTGTTGATGGACGAGCCCCTGGCGGCCCTCGACGCGGCGCGCAAGAGTGAGGTCATGGGCCATATCGAGCGTCTACGCGATGCGCTCGGCATACCCATCGTCTATGTCAGCCATGCACTCGACGAAGTAACCCGTCTCGCCGATCATATGGTGTTGTTGGCCGATGGCGGCGTGATCGCGACCGGCTCGGCGGTCGACATCATGAGCAGGCCGGATTTGAGCCCACATACCGGGCGCCATGAGGCCGGGGCGCTGGTCGAAACCCGGGTTTCGGGGCATGACGAATTTGGCCTCACCGAGTTGGCGTTCACCGGCGGTGTACTGCGCGTCGCCGGACTCGATCTGGCGGCGGGAACCGCCGTCCGGGCGCGCATTCGCGCCCGCGATGTTGCCATAGCCACCACGCGGCCGAGCGATCTCAGCATTCTCAACGTTTTTCCCGGGCGCGTCGTGGAAATGCATCCAAGTGGCGCGGCAGCAATGGATCTACAACTGGATATTGGCGTCAAGCTGTGGGCGCGCATCACAGCACGGTCGGCGCATGAGCTTGGCTTGGTGCCGGGCAGGGAGGTGTTTGCCCTCGTTAAAAGCGTCGCCATCGACCGCCATAGCCTCGGTCTGGCGCAGCCACCGAATCGCAATTGACCGGCTTCGGCGAAATTGACACTCTGCGCGAACGAAATTCAATATCACTGAGGAGAGAGACATGGGCGATAGCGCCGACATGGGCGATGCGGTACCGACCCAATTAATTGACAATGACCGCGTGCGCGTCACCGAATGGAAATTTTCGCCGGGTGCGCACACCGGCTGGCATCGTCACGAAATGGATTATGTCGTCGTGCCGGTAACCAACGGCCACCTCCGTTTGAAAGAGCCGGACGGCGAGCGCACGGTCGAGTTGGTACTTGGGCAACCCTATTTCCGCGAGGTGGGGGTCGAGCATGACGTCATCAATCCCAGCGGGACCGATGACGTCATCTTCATCGAAGTCGAGATGAAATAAGGCTCGACCTATTGCGCGCCGGTTCAGGCGGCGAGTTGCGGCTGAGTCGCCCCGAAGCTCTGGCGTGCCAACATGCGATCGGCCCAGGTTGATGTTCGGACATTTGTCGAGCGCCGCCTGGCCCTCCGCCATGGCCGGTAGATACGCAATCACAGGGGCGAGGAAGAAATCGGCAATGCTGGCCTGCGCACCGGCGAGATATGGTGAGGCAGCCAGCGCGCCGTCGACAGTCGCCAATTGGCTGTCGATTGCGGGGAGGTTTGCTTTCAGCGCTTCCTCATCCACCGCAACTCCGCGCTGCGGAAATACCAGACGCGGGACAATAAGGCCGCGGACAATTGTCGGGTATAAGTAATCCAGACAGGCGCTCACCCATTGGGTCATGATCGCTCGCGCTGCCGGATCGGCCGGTTGTAGCGCGGGGCCATCAAAGGCTTCGTCAAAATAACGTACAATTGCCCAAGTTTCGAATAGATGCACATCGCCGTGCGTCATGGCCGGCATCTTGCCGAACGGATGCAGCGCCAGATAACCGTCCGTGCCCATCGCGGGATCGACCAAGGTATGGGCAAGGCCCTTTTCTTCTGCAGCCAAGCGCGCTGTAAGCACATAAGTGCTTGCGGCAAATCCGTGTAAGATAATATCGGTCATGTTTATGCATTCCCTGTGACGTTGTCGTTGAAGCATTCAAGTGAACTGTTCCAGCCGTCGTTATGCGCCGCCACGGCGCCTTCGCCGGGCAGATTGCTGTGCGTTAGTTTGATTTCGGTCGCTTGGCCGACTGCGGTGAAAGTGATGCTCACCAACATTTCGTGCCCGGCAAGGTCGCCGGCTTCCCACACCCAGCTCATCGACAGGAAATCATGTGGCGAGATCTTTTTGAATTCGCCGTGCAGCCAATGTTCGCTGCCGTCCGGTGCGTGCATGCATAAGCGTTAGGCGCCGCCAGGTTTGGCGTCGAAACTGTCGACGACGGTATTAAAGCCCTTCGGGCCCCACCAATGCTGCAACTCCTCCCGATCGATCCAGGCCCGGAAGACATTCTCCCGTGTTGCCTGGAACACTCGGGTGAGTTCCAGCGATAGACTCTGTATTGCCTGTGCTTCGGCGATCATTCGTCCTCCTGTAGAGGTTCTAGCGTTTGATCATCTGGGTTTTGCTCGGCCTTATCCTGAGTGCGGCCGAGATATTCAGCGAGAGAGTCGAACTGACCCTCCCAGAACTGACGATAGGTCCCGATCCAATCCGATGCTGCCCTAAGCGGCGCTGCGTTCAGCGTGCAACGCCGCACACGTCCATCTTTGTGGCGCGTGATCAGGCCGGCATTCCTGAGCACGCGAAGATGACGCGAAACCGCAGGCAGCGAGATGTCAAAAGGTTCCGCCAATTCGCCGACCGACGAATGACCAGTCGCGAGTCGCGCCAAAATGGCACGCCGGGTGGGGTCGGCGAGGGCCGAAAAAACACTATCGAGCGGTTCAGATTTATATTTAACCATTATGTTAAATATAAAGCTGTGCGGGGCCTCGTCAAGGCTGACTGCGCCAATGATCGCTGTCGCGTTCAAACCGTGGCGGAAATCTCTCGAATCCGTGTCGTCTTGGCCGCGTCGCTGTATTAGTTTCACTTTGTCTTCGCAGTCCCGACAGGTAGGAACCATGATCGCAAAGCCGATTGGCCTCTTTTGCCTTTATATGATGGCGCTGTCGCTGGCTGTGTGGGCGGCGCCTAAGGCCGCCGCCGCCGACCGTGACGAGATTCGTATCGTCGGGTCCTCGACGGTGTTTCCGTTCTCCACCGCGGTGGCGGAAGAGTTCGGTCAGGTCACTGATTACCGAACGCCGGTGGTGGAGAGCACTGGCTCCGGCGGCGGGCTCAAACTGTTTTGCGCCGGCATCGGAGTTATGCATCCCGATATCGCCAATTCCTCGCGCCGTATCAAAGCGTCCGAGGTAAAAAACTGCGCCCAGAACGGCGTCAGCGACATCATCGAGGTCAAGATTGGCTATGACGGCATCGTCTTGGCCCACTCCAAGGCCCTACCGGCGGCGCGCCTCAGCTTGCGCCAGTTGTGGTTGGCCCTGGCCAAGCGGGTGCCACTCGACGGCAAGTTGGTGAATAATCCCAACCAGGTCTGGGCGGATATCGATCCCATGCTGCCGGCTGAACGTATCGAGATATTGGGCCCGCCGCCAACTTCTGGCACGCGCGACGCCTTTGTCGAATTGGCGATGGAAGGTGGCTGCAGGACATTCGCTGAAATCGCTAGTTTGAAGAAAAGCGACAAGGCGGCCTATAAATCACTTTGTCATTCGATTCGCGAAGACGGCGTCTACGTTGAAGCTGGCGAGAACGACAATCTCATCGTGCAAAAATTGCAGGCCAACCCCCTGGCGTTCGGCATTTTCGGGTTCAGTTTTCTGGAGCAGAACCGCGACGTCATTCAAGGCAGCGCGATCGATGGCGTGATGCCTGAATTCGATACCATCACGGACGGCAGCTATCCGGTGTCACGCTCGATGTATTTCTACGTCAAGGCCGCCCATGTCGGCGTCATTCCCGGGATTAAGGAATTCATCGAAGCTATCCTCGATGAAGACGCCAGCGGCACTTATGGCTATTTGACCGACAAGGGCCTGATTCCGCTCGACGATGCAGAGCGCGAAGCAGTGCGTGACGCGGCATTGTCACTTAAACCTTTGATATTGCCCGAGGAATAGCGCAATGCCGGCTCCGATAATCGACCTTGCAATGGGGTGGTTGGATGCGTGCCGTTTGGGCTAATTCTGCTATACTCGACGGCTCATTCGCAGGGGGTGCGGCGTGAAATTCAGATTTCTAAAGCGGTTCATAAAGCACTACAGCTGGGCGCATTTGATCGCCCTCTCTGTTTTGGCTGCGTTCGTCCTGTTACGCGCGACCGATTCCGCCCCTGTTCAACTGCTGCGCTACAAGGTGTTTGACGGCTTCCAGCAAATTACCCCGCGTGAAGACAGCAAGCAGCCTGTCGTCATTATCGATATTGACGACGAGAGTTTGGCGGCGCTCGGGCAGTGGCCGTGGCCGCGCACGCTGGTCGCACAATTGATGCTGAAGCTGAAGAAAGCCGGCGTCGCCGGGGTGGCCTACGATATCGTTTTTGCCGAGCCCGACCGCACCTCGCCGGGTTTGTTGGCCGATACCGTGCGCGGGCTGGATAAAGAGACCAAGGAAAAATTGAAAAAACTTCCGAGCAACGATGCCACCTTGGCGCGCATCATCAAGGGATATCAAGTTGTGCTCGGGCAATCGACCCAGCAACGCGAGCTCGAAGAGGGACGGGAACGGAAATCCGTAAAAACCCAATGGGCCAAGAGAAATCGCAGCCGGGTCAAAGGATTACAACCCGAGCCATTTCTCTGGGCGTTCCCCAGCATTGTTCGAAATATTGATGTGCTCGAAGATTCCGCCCAGGGAATAGGTGTGTTTACGTTTAAGCCTTCGGTGGACGGCATCGTTCGCCAAGTGCCGCTTGTCGTGCGGGTGGGCAAGAACATGTACCCGACGCTGGCGCTTGAACTCTACCGGGTGAGTACGCGTCAATCGACCATGGCGATCGATTATGGCCCGGGTGGAATCAGCGGCATTAAACTGAAAGGTCTCGACGTGCCGACCGACCGCAACGGTCAGATTTGGATGAAATTCGGCAAGCATGACCGCAGCCTTTACATCTCAGTGCTCGATGTGCTCAACGGCACCGTCGCGCCGGAGAAGCTGGCCGGCAAACTGGCCTTCCTCGGTACATCGGCCATCGGCCTCCTCGATATTAAGGCAACGCCGCTTGATGCCGCGATTCCCGGCGTCGAAGTTCATGCTCAGCTATTGCAAAATATACTCGATAAGAATTATCTGTCGCGCCCGCCCTGGTCGCTCGGCGCCGAACTCGTCGCCGTGGTGTTGTTCGGGATGTTGATGATCATCATGGTGCCGTTCCTGGGTGCCTTGTGGACGCTGGTACTCGCGGTCCTGACGGTGACGGTCCTACTGTTTCTGTCGTGGTGGATCTATGATTCCTACGGCCTGTTGCTCGACATGGTGTTCCCCGCGATTTCCATTTTCATCGTCTCGGTGGTGCTGACGTATCTCAATTACATGCGAGAGGAACGTCAGCGGCGCGAGGTGCGCGGCGCCTTCAGCCGTTACATGTCGCCGGATTTGGTGGCGCAACTTGCCGAAGATCCGAGCCGTTTGAAGCTCGGCGGCGAGATGCGCGAGATGACGGTTCTGTTCGCTGATATTCGTGGTTTCACCACGATCTCCGAGCAGTTCGACGCCGTCGGCCTGACCCAATTCATCAACCGCTATCTGACGCCGATGACCAATGTGATCCTGGAGCGCAAAGGCACGATCGACAAATATATGGGCGATTGCATCATGGCGTTCTGGAATGCACCGCTCGACGATCCGGACCATGCCGTGAACGGCGTGCGTTCGGCGCTGGCGATGTTCATCGAATCCGACAAGATGAACGTCGATCTCAAGCGCGAGGCGGAAGAGGAGAACAGGAAATATATCCCGCTCAAGATCGGCTCGGGCCTCAACACGGCCACCATCTGCGTCGGCAACATGGGCTCCGATATGCGCTTCGACTATTCGGTGTTGGGCGACGGCGTGAATCTTGGCGCTCGCCTTGAAGCTCAATCGAAGACCTATGGTGTCGACATCGTTATCGGCGAGAACACCTACGTCTATGTAGAGCATTTCGCCGTCATTCAGCTCGACCGCATTCAAGTCAAGGGCAAGACCGTGCCGGTCGATATCTACTGTGTGCTCGGCGACGAGGCCGTGAACGAGTCGCCGGAATTCCAGGCGCTACGGGAACGTCACGGTGAGATGCTGAACGCTTACAAGGCGCAGGATTGGTCGGTGCAGACCCGACTTTTGGATGATTGCCGTGAAATGGGCAAGGTGTACAAGCTGGACATTCTCTACGACCTTTACGAGGAACGGCGGGATGAATATATCGCCAACCCGCCCGGCGAAGAATGGGACGGCGTGTTCGTCGCCACCAGCAAATAGCGCAGGCGCCGCGCATCCTGATTTACCCGGACATATGAAAAAGTAACGGCGCCGCCAAAGGCCGCGCCGTACTACTCTTTACTCGGCTTCCCGCTCGGAGTGGGACGGAGCCGCGTGATCTTGGGTCGCGCGGCTATTCGAAGGGCCAGGCACGGATGAAATTGGGGTCCCCGTCCACCGGATAGTTTGCCTGACGTACCGAAGATTCTGATACGGAGGCCAGCGTTTGCGATTTGTCCGCAGGCTTACTGG
>JAQBTG010000073.1 GCA_027624955.1 Pseudomonadota bacterium | reverse complement strand
GGTGATCTGAACCACCGCGTCCCGTTTGAAATCGTCACTGAAACTGGATTTACTCATCATGGCCTCCTTACCTCAAATTTAGGAAAGAAGGCGTCTACGAATCTAGGGGCTATTCAGTCGCCGCTCCTCATAAGTCCACTCGCCTCAACAAGCAGTTTATTGGCGCTGGCAGCGTCTTCTTCAAATTGGCTCATACTCAAACCATAGAATATTTTTCTTGTTCATGTCACACCGTCTGAATCGGAAGACGCGACCAAGGTGGTGCAGAGGCGGGTGGTGCCGAACTTCAAGAAGTCGTTTGAGAGGGCGGTGCGGACGGCGCGGCGTTAGTTGTTGTGCGACTTCTTTGGGTTCAGGCCAGTTTCACTTTGGAGGAAGAAGCCACTCACTACCACCACCATCATCTGGGTAACGGTTCAAACCGAATGCTCTTCGTCGCACCCACCGGCCCCGGAATCCATCGCTCCGTTGTACCAAAAGCCGGCCATGCACTAACATTCAAATTGGACCACTCAAGTGGGGCTGATCAGACCAACATCACGGGATGCGTTTGCGCTAGAGCCTAGGCCCGCGATCGACTAACATTTCAACCGGATCCCGCAATAGGGGCCTGGCACCCGCCAACGAAGACAACTCTTAATATGAGTGGGGGATTGAATGGCATCGGCCGATCTGGAGCTCTGTTACATGACCGCGACAGAGGCTTTGGCGCACTTTCGGGCGCGCACGCTCTCGCCGCTTGAGCTGCTGGACGCGCTCATTGCACGGAGTGAAGACATAAATCCCAAGCTCAATGCGCTCACCTACACTTTCTATGAACGCGCCCGCGATCAGGCGAAGAAGGCCGAAGCGAAATACCAATCGAGCGATGGACGGCTGAGAGCGCTTGAGGGCATTCCCGTCGCGATCAAGGATTTCCATCCGGTGAAGGGCGAGATCACGACCTTCGGCTCCAAGATCTTCGAGAATCACCGCCCCGACTATACCGCGCCTACCGTCGATCGCATGCTCAAGGCGGGCGCGATCATGCATCAACGCACGACCACGCCAGAGTTCGCCTATTCCGGAGCGACCCACAGTCCGCTATGGGGCATCACACCCAATCCGTGGAATCTGGAATACACGTCAGGTGGTTCGTCGGGCGGCGCTGGGGCGGCGGTGGCTTCGGGCATGACCACCATCGCCGACGGCACCGACGGCGGCGGCTCGATCCGCATCCCTGCTTCGGCCTGCGGCATCGTTGGCTACAAGGCGCCGTTCGGCCGCAATCCGCTCGACCGCGATCATCCGCTTGAAACGATCCTGCATTACGGCCCCATGACTCGCTCGGTGGCTGATGCCGCGCTCATGCAGAACGTCATGTCGGGGCCTCATCCCGAGGATATCTGCTCATTGCCCAACCGTGTTTGCCTGCCTGAAGACTATGAAGGCATCGAGGGTTGGAAGATCGCTTACTCACCCAATCTCGGCTATGTCGAGATCGATCCCGAAGTGACACGCAATACTGAAGCCGCGGTGGCGAAATTTGAGAGCCTCGGCTGCACCGTGGATCGGGTCGAACTCGATTGGAATTGGGGCGTGCTGGATTGCTGGATGACGTGGTGGGAGGGCCTGTTTGCAGCTGTCGCGGGCGATTTCCTGCCGCGCTGGCGCTATGAGATGGACCCCTATGTGGTGCGCCTGTTGGAGACCGGCCTCGGCCATAGCGCGGCCAGGCTATATAGCTGCAACACGTTCCGCGGCGAGATGTGGCGCGCCCTGCAGCCCATTCTCAAGCGCTACGATGTGCTGATCTGCCCGACCCTCGCCGTGCCCGCCGTGAAGGCTGACCATGACGACGCCGATCCCGACTATCGCATCAACGGCAAGCGCATCCAGGCCTATGTCGGCTGGGTGCTGACCCATGGCTTCAATTTGGTGAGCCAATGCCCGGTGATGAGCGTGCCGACCGGCCATGCTGCCAACGGCGTGCCGACGGGCATGCAAATTGTCGCCCGGCCATTCGATGATCATCGCGTGTTTCGTGCAGCAACGGCCTTCGAGTCTGCTGCGCAGTGGCGCGAGAAGCGGCCCGACATCTAGCGGAAAGAGCCCGAAACGGCACGACCACCCGCGAGGCTCAATCGCCGGCACCGTCTCGATCTGGCTGCTTCAAAGCGTCGCGTCGCCGCCGCATCATTCGACCGACACGCTCATGGGTCATTTCGATGGCGCCGACAACGCCCTTCGGCCAAAACATGCCGAACAGCACAATGATCAAGCCGATGCCCATGTTGCGGTAATCGACGAAGTCCTTAAGAACTTCGTCGGCGAGCATGAGCAGCGCCGCGCCGAGGAGCGGGCCCCAGGCGCGCCCGAGTCCGCCAACCACCATCATGCAAAGCAGAAATAGCATGAGGGGAAGTATGAGTGTACTGGCGCCCATCACCTTGAAATGGCCGGCGTAAACGCCGCCCGCGAGCCCGGTGAAGAATGCTGAAGAAGCGAACACGATAAGCTGGTATTTGAACTGGCTAACGCCTCGCGAAATCGCATAGGTCCGACCATCGCGGAGCGCGCGGAAGGCCAAGCCGAGAGGACTGCGGATCATGACGATAGAAAACAACGTCGCCAGCGCCAACAGGCCGAGCGTGAGATAGTAATCTCCAATGATCCAGTCACGGCCGAGGAGCGCACGAAATCCAAAATCGCCATATTTGGTGAGGCCGCGGGTGCCGCCGGTTAAATTCCGGCACGTGACGCCGTCCATGTAGAAACACTCGGTATCGGTGATGATCAGCAAGTACATGGCCTGGGCGATCGCCAGCGTGAGCAGCGCCACATAGGCGCCACGCAAACGCAGGCAAGCGAGCGCGATCACCAGACTGAACAGCACCGTGCCGAAACCGGCGAGCGGCAGGGCGTACCATAGCGACCAATCGAGGTAGAGTCCCATCATGCCTGTGGTAAAGCCGCCAAAGGCAAACAACGCCATGTGACCGAGCGAGAAGATGCCGGCAACGCCGAACACCAGGTTCCACTGGGTAACAATCGTGGTCCACAGAAAGAATAGCGTGAGCTGGGTGATGAGGTAGCGGTCGCCAAATACCTGCGGAATGATGACGGCGACGGCAAGGACGGAAATGCCGATGGAAATGTCGCGGCGCCAGGGAGCCCTGGCGACTTGCACGGCGTTCATACGCGCGTCACCTGGCGCCGCCCGAACACGCCGTACGGGCGCCATATGAGCGCCAGGATCACCAGCGCGAGCAGTGCCGGGAAGCCGAAGCGGACGCCGAAGAAGTATTGTACGCAGGCTTCAAAGATGCCGAGGATAAACGCAGCGTAAAGCGCGCCTTTGATATTGCCGAGACCGGCGATGACACAAATGATGAAGGCTTTGAGCATCGGATCGTAGCCCATGGTTGGGGCGAGCGTGGTGATCGAGCTGATCATGACTCCGGAGACACCGGCCACGAGGCCGCCGAGCGCCATCACCTGGGCAAATACACGGCCAACATTGACGCCCATGAGCTGCGCCGCGACACGACCCTGCGCGGTGGCACGGATGGCCCGTCCCGTCCGCGATTTGTTGAGCATCCACGCGATAACGAGCATCAGAAATACGGCAATGGCGATAATGAGCGGGGTCTGGTAGCGCACATAGACGACGCCGATGTGGAAGCCCTTTTCCAGCGCAAACGGTTGCCCGAACGGATATGCGCCGAATATCTTGAGTACCAAACTTTCGAGGAAGATCGCGAGTCCGATTGTCACGACAATGATGTTCGTCTCGAACGACTCCAAGTGATACATGAAGCGAATGATCGTAAAATAGATGATCATCCCGACGACGAAGCTCACCAACATTGCAGCCGGCAAACCCATCCACATAGGCAGGCCCAAATCTATGACCGCGGCATAAGAGGCGTAGCCGCCGATCGTCAGCAAGGCGCCGTGCGCCATGTTGAGCATGCCCATGGCTCCCCATACGAGCGACAAGCCAATGGTGCTCACTCCGTACATGGCGCCCAGAGTGAGACCGCTCACCAGAATCTGAATGGCCGTGTCCACGCAGCCTATCCCCCGAGGTAGGTTTCCAATATTTCCTGGTGCAGCTGCAACTCTTCGGGCGGTCCCTGCCAGACGAAGCTGCCATTGTCGAGCAGGTGAATGAAATCGGCGATCTCGGACGCCCGGCTAATATTTTCCTCGACCAGAAGGATTGTCCGGCCCTCGTCTTTGAGACGCGTGATGACCGAATAGATTTGATCGATCACGATGGGCGCGAGGCCGAGGGACGGCTCGTCCACCAGCAAGATCCGCCCGCCGGTCATCAGGCCACGCCCGATTCCGAGCATGCGGCGCTCGCCGCCCGACAGGGTGCGCGCAATCTGGCCCTGACGCTCGTCGAGCTTTGGCAAGAGCGAGAAAATTTCCGCAATGCGGGTCGCGGCCTCGGCATGCGCGCCGGGCAGGTAGGCGCCCATGAGCAGATTGTCGCGCACCGACATGTCGGGAAATATCAGATCGCCCTGCGGGATGTGCACCACGCCGAGCGCGACTATATCGTGAACCTTACGGCCGCGAAGCGATTGCCCGTCGAAGCGCACTTCGCCGCTCATCGGCTGCACGAGGCCCGATATGGTGCGCAACAGCGTTGTCTTGCCGTGGCCGTTTGGCCCGATGATGGTAACTACGGTGCCGTCCGTAATTGCCATCGAGATGTCGCGCAGCACCGCTTGGCCGTGATAGCCCGCCGTGACATGGTCGAGTTCCAACAGGGGCTCAGCAGCCATTAGTTCCTGTAGAACCTGTAGCTCCGGCGGCGCCTGTGCCTTCGAGGATATGTGCCAGCCGCTCGGAGGCGCCTTCGCCGAGATAGACTTCCACCACCGTCTTGTCTCGGATCAGCCCTGGCGCCGAGCCCTCATAAATATTTTCGCCATGGTGCATGATCAACACACGATCCGAAAGCGCCACCAAAAAACGCATGACATGCTCGATCAGAACTATCGTCACGCCGGATTCGCGCACCCGGTTGACTATCGCCATCACGTCGTCGATTTCCGTCGGGTTGAGGCCGCCCACCGGTTCGTCCAAGAGCAACAGGGTGGGTCGTGTAGCGAGGGCGCTGGCAATCATCAGCAGTTTGCGGTCGAACACCGGGAGGTTCTTGACGACGGCGTCGGCACGATTGGCTATGCCGACCAGCTCCATCGCTTCCAGGGCGCGGTTTCTCGAGCGCTTGTCGAAATGCAGGCGGGGGATGATGCGGTTGCGGCGGCCGAAATAAGAAGCGATGAGAACATTCTCAAGCGCGTTCAAGGTGTCGAAAGCGGCGTTGAATTGAAACGTGCGCGCGATGCCGGCATGGCAGATGCGATCCGGCTTCCAGCGCTGTATGGGTTGTCCGTCGAACACGATCTGGCCGGCGTCCGCCGGGTCGAGACCCGAGATAACGTCGAACAAAGTTGTCTTGCCGGCACCGTTCGGCCCGCCGATGCCGAGTATCTGACCGGTTTGGACTTCGAAATCCAACCCGCGAACCGCAGCCAGGGCGCCGAAATATTTATCGACGCCCTGGCAAATTAGTAGAGGTGGTTGGTCCGCTGATGCCATATTTAGGTTTTATACCATGGCGGCAACTTGAACTGCGAGGTTTCATAGGGCGAGGGTGCTATCAAATCCGGCTCACCCGTATGGTCCTGGATTTGCAGATATTGATGCGGCATGCCGAGCGACGGATCGTTGGTCGCATCCGGATAGGGGATGGCTGCTTGCTCCGGCAGGAAGAACTTGGTTGTTCCCATGGTGCCGCGATAGATTTGATGCCGCAAACGTTGGGCAACTTTTTGGTTTTGATCGAACTCTCCAGGTCCGCCGGTGCCGCCCGCAAGGGCCGCCGCAATCGCATAATAATGGGCTGAATCATAAACCTGGGCCGCGACCAGCGGGCTCGACGAGGCGCCATATTTGGCCTTGTAGCGGTTGTTGAAATCGTTGCCGATCTCGTCCTGCAGCGAGGCGATGACGGTCGAGTACAGCACGCCGTTGGTCGTCTCTTTGCCAATTTCGCGAAACGCGGCAAGCGACGGACCATACTGCATGTAGACCAGACTGTCGGTCGGTGAGGGCACAAACTGCAGACAAAATTGAGCCAAATCCTGCGGTACCCAGTGGGTAATGGCAATCACAGCCGGTGGATCGTTGCGAAGTTTCGCTAACACCGGACCCCATTCAGAAATCGGCACCACAACGGTTTCGAAGAGGCTGACGTCCCAATCATATTCGGCGGCTTTTTCGCGTATCGCGTTGGCTATCACCACGCTGTAATTTTGAGAGCCGGTGATAATTGCAACATTCTTGTTGGGGCGCTCCCACTGTCCCTTGGTTCCCAGGTCGTTGAGGAATTGCAACAATCCCGGGCCGTACCAATATTCCGCTGGGTCGCCCATGAAGTTGGAGAAATGCAGATCGGGATTGTTGCCCACCGTTTCATGGTGAACGATATCGGTGTTGTGGTGGATGTAGATGACGCCCGCATCGGCGATGGTTTCGTATTCCGCCGTCACAGCGCCGGTGTTGTAACCGTTGATGATGGCGTGCACACCATGGCGGTCAATCAAGCGCTGCATGGCCGGTAGGATGTTGTCCGCGCCTTGATTCCCGGTGTCCTCGAATACGGTGTTCACGGGCCGGCCGAGAATGCCGCCCATGGCGTTGATTTCTTCCGCCGCCATCTCAAGCGCCCGCTTGAACTCGATGCCGTCGGCCGCCGCCCAGCCGGTGAGCGGGACGCCGCCGCCGATCAGGATCGGCTTGCCTTCGGCGGCAACACCGTCATTGATCTCGGCCAACATTCCGAGTGAGCCGGCCATCGCGCCAACACCGGCGAGACCCGCACCCTTCAGGAAATTGCGCCGGCCTTCAAGAAAGCCTTTGCGCGCAATTTCCGCACGAAGTGATTTTCTCTTGATCAACATGGAAATCTCCCTTGATTATAAGTGGTGCTCGATATTTTCACATTGCAGAAACCGTAGGTACGATATTACTTCAGGTATATTTTAACCGCTATTTTCAAATAATGTCCATGATCTATCCCGTACACTTCAAGCGCATGCGTCGCCTGCAAACGTGGAATGCGCCCGCGCCGCAATCGGGTACTCAAATTAGTGAAAGCTCCTCTCGCCGGGCCGGATTGACGTTCAACACATGCGCTGGCACTGTCAGACCAAATTGGCTTGAGGCGAGTGGGCTCGTTCCGTAGCCTTCGCGGATGAGAAGTCCCTTCCGTTATTTCAACAGGTCGCCCGAGATCATCCGCCTGACAGTGATGATGTATGTTCGTTATCCGCTGTCGCTTCGTCAGGTCGAGGATCTTTTGTTTGAACGCGGCATCGACATCTGCCACGAGACGGTGCGATTCTGGTGGAACCGGTTCGGCCCGATGTTCGCCGCAGAGATCCGTAAACGGCGCGTTCATCAACGGTCG
>JAQBTG010000072.1 GCA_027624955.1 Pseudomonadota bacterium | reverse complement strand
AGTCAGTGAGCGAATTCAACGACGAAGTTACCGGTTGCCTGCGGCTGAAGGGCTATGCGGTGTCTTGAGGGCAGTTTGGGGACGGCGGCGTTCATGCGCTGCAACGTTAAACGGGCGGGCAACTCACAGCCATTTGAATTTCCACTGTTTCGGCCCAAGTTCAGCAGCACGCCATATCCCGGCATCTTCCTGAAACTGAAGGGGCCAAATCTGGCCCCTATTTTTTGTAGCTCCCAGGCCTCGCCATCATTTGGGTTTCCACTCGCGGGCGAGTTTTTGCGCTTCTGCAATCTGCTCAGGGGTCATCTCGCCCGCCGCTAATTTGAGCAATATGATCGCTTCCTCACTCCCCTGGGCGACCGCAAGATCGCCCCACATATAGGCTTGAATGTAGTCCTGCTCTACGCCCGAGCCGATGAAGTAACTGAAGCCGAGAGCGATCCGCGCCAAGGCGTTGCCCTGGTTTGCGGCCTTACGATACCAATTCACCGCCTCCGCATCATCCTGCGGCACGCCCAGGCCCGCAGCATACAATTGACCGAGTCTGATCTGGGCATCGGCATGGCCCTGCTCGGCCAAAGGCCGCCATTCACGCTCCGCCGCCAGGTAGTCGTCACGCTGGGCCGCTTCCCATCCGACATCGAAGTCCTGCGCTGCTAACGGTGTGGCGAGCGCCAGGGCAATAGCAACAAGCGCGGCCTTGATGACGTTTCGCATGAGCCTGCTTCCAAATTTCATACATTGTAGCAGGAGAGGGTAATACCGCTAGCTGCGCCATTCTCGCCGCAGTAGCTCAGTGGCAGAGCGCGCCGTTATTTCGGATAGCCCTCAAACTTCGCCATAGGCGGCGTTACCTGCTTCTCGGCTCGTTCACCGCAAACAGAGCAACGCGGCTTGAAGCCAACGATTGAGCGGTTGCCATGCTGAGCTACCAGCGCCAACAAGTCGAAGTCGTGCCACCTGTTACAGCGCCAGCAGTGCGCGGCAACGCCGTAGTGGGCTTTAGCGAGGTCTTCCAGTGTACCGAGGGAAATGGACTGCATACGGGCAGTATAGCTGATGCTTGGCGGCACCGGTGACTTGGGTGGTGTCTATCTCTGAAAGACACGGGTCGCAGTCCGCCAACAGCGTCCACCAGTGCCAGAGACTCTATCAGGAAGTGGTACATAGAACGGGGGCTTTACAGTTCAAAAACACCGAGAAATTTCGTCCGGCGCAAAAATTTTACGCCCTGTCCTACCCCGCGCCGCCAGAAAAACGGCGCGTCATCGAAAGCCCAAAATGGGAGATGTAGCACGGCGGCGCTGCTTAAAAGAATGCCTCGCCGGTTTCCTTGTTGAAAACATGGAGCATTTCAATATTGAGGGCGATACCGCAGGGGTCGCCCGACACGCCCACTTCGGCGATCTTGCGCTTGATCGTAATGCGATCCCGGCCAAGCTTGGCCTCAATCAACATGTCGCCGCCCAAGGGCTCGGTAACGAAGATTTTCGCCGAAAGTTCCATGCCATGATTCTCTCCAACCGCAATCGTAAGATCGTCAGGGCGAATGCCAAGGCGGACCTCAGTTGCCGCGCCCTTCTCTTCCAAAATCCGCGACTGCGCATTACTCAGTGCTACTTTCATATTTTCGTAGACCAGCGCGACGGCATCGCTGCTGCGCTCGATACGGCAATCGAGAAAGTTCATCGGCGGCTCACCAACAAAGCCGGCGACAAATTCATTGATCGGATGGTTATATATTTCGCTCGGCGTGCCGAGCTGTTGCAAAACGCCCTCATGCATAACGGCAATACGATCCGCCATAGTCATGCCTTCGAGCTGATCGTGGGTGACGTAGACGGTCGTCGTCTCCAGGCGGCGCTGTAGATGCTTGAGCTCGCCGCGCATATGCGAACGCAGCTTGGCATCGAGGTGGGCAATCGGCTCATCGAATAGAAACACCTTGGGCTCGCGCACGATGGCGCGGCCGATCGCGGTGCGCTGTTTCTGGCCGCCACTCAGCTCGACCGGCTTACGCTGCAACAACTCCTCGATCTCCAGCATTTGCGCCGCCCAGACAACACGCTCTTCTATATCCGTCTTATTCATTTTTTGCATCTTGAGCGGGTTGGCCATGTTCTCGAATACCGTCTTATGCGGATAGAGCGCGTAATTCTCAAACACCATGGCAATATCACGGTCGCGCGGCGGAATATCGTTGACTTTGAGGTCGCCAAAAAAAACCTCGCCGGAAGAGATGAATTCGAGCCCCGCCAACATTCTGAGGGTGGAGGATTTGCCGCAGCCTGATGGACCTAAAAGACAAAGGAATTCATTGTCCTTAATTTCGATATTGAGATCCTTTACGGCCATTGTCTTGCCGTAATACTTCCAGACGTCTCGAATAGTAACAGACGTCATCTCAGCGCCTCCGACCAATAGATGTTTGCTGTGTGGCATTCATGGTTTATTCGCGAACCGCCCCCATGGTGAGGCCGGTCACCATGTAGCGCCGGATGAGAAAGCCAAGAAACATCATCGGCACGGTGGTAACGACGCCCGCAGCCATGATGCTGCCCCATTGAATTTTCACAGGCTGCACCAGCTCGGCGGTCGCGACAGGCAAGGTTTTAGCGCCACCCGAACCGATGATCGAGGCAAACAGAAAATCGTTCCAGCCGAACAGCACGCAGAGCACGATAAAGGCGGCGACGCCGGGCGCGACCAACGGCATGATCATACGCAGCGCTTGCCACCGATTGGCGCCATCGCACTGCGCCGCCTCTTCAATGGCGTAGGGCACATTGTCGAAGAAGCCCTTTAGAATCCAGATCGCGAACGGCAAATTAAATGTGGTGTAAGCGAGAATCAACCCGGGCAATGTGCCGACCAGACCGGACGAACGGAAGATGACATAGAGCGGCACCATGACCGCAACCACCGGCGCCATGCGGGTGGAAATAATCCAAAACAGTAGATCTTTTTTGCCTCTGAATTCAGCGCGCGACAGCGCATAGGCGGCCATCGAGCCAAGAAACACCGAGACCACGGCCGAGCCCAGTGCGGCGATCAGGCTGTTGCGCATATACAGGCCGAAATGCTTCTCGGTGAAGAGCTCAACATAATGTTCGCCGGTCGGCTTAAAATCGAACATCACACCGACCCCGCCCCAATCGCCCTCTTCCGGCAATTTAAACGCATCGAGCAGATCCTTAAACGACGAGATCAGCATGATCGCCAGCGGCAACACGGTCCACACAAAGAAGGCGATGAGGAACAGAATAACCAATATCGAAAACGCCGAGCGCGCCGGTGATTTGTAGCGAACGATCTCGCGTGACGCCATGCCCTAGCCCTCCCCGCCCGGTTTGATTTTTCGCGCCGGGTCCTCAAAAATTTTCGTGAGAAACAGCCCCAGCAATATCGTCAGCAACAGCAGGGTAAAGGCGATTGCTGCGCCGCGGCCAAGCTCGAAGTATTTGAACGAAACATCAAACAGGTAAGTCGGGAGAATTTTAGTAGCATTGGCCGGACCGCCGCCGGTCATGATCAGGATGGTGTCGATAAAGCGGAAATTATCCATAAAGCGCAACAGGATCGCGATCAGCAGGAAGGGATAAAGATTGGGTAGAGCCACGCTGAAAAAATTGCGCAACGGCCCCGCGCCATCGACCATGTTTGCTTCGAGCTGCTCCTGCGGCACACGTTTTAAACCGGCCAAGGTTATCAGGGCGATCAGGGGCGTCCATTGCCAGACGTCCGTCGCGACGACGCCCGCCATTGCCCAGGTTTTATTGCCTAGAATAGTGCCGCCATCGAGTACACCAAGGCTGCGCAACAGCCAGAAATACCAGCCGAAGGTGCCGTTATAGAGGAACATGTAAAGAAAGCCGGCGACCACGGGGGCCATCATCATCGGCATCAGAAAAATAGTGATGAAGAGTTTCTCAAGTCGGGAATTGTTGAGAATAATGGCAACCAAAACACCGAGCGTAATTTCAACCGCCAGGCAGAGCGCACTATATTTAAATAAGGTGACCCAACCCCTGGCAAAGTTTTTATCGGAAAACAGGCGGGTAAAATTATCGACACCAACCCACAGGTCTGATTTCTCCGGGGCCAGCTGGACCTCGTGCAAACTCATGTAAATGAGCCAAACAAAGGGGTAAAGAGATATTGCCGCCAACAGCAATACCGCCGGCAACAGCATCCACATTAAATAAAAGCGGGCCGGCTGATTGTTGAATAATTGCGGAACATAATCGACCCGCCGCACGCCCCGATAGGCAGTCTGCTCCGGGGGTTCACGACGCGTTGCATTTACAGCCATGGCGAATATTCTAACAGCGCGCGCGGGTCAGGCAAAACAAGCCATCAGATGGAAATCCGCTGCCACAGCCGCGTGGCCATGGCAGCGGAATTACTCAAAACTACCCTAGAACGCCAACAGAGCCCTAGATGCCGTGCATCGAATCAAGTTCGCTACCAATAGACTCGCAAGCCTCTTGGGCAGACATTTCGCCGGAGATGCATTGCTGGGCCCCAACGCGGACGATCTCGTGATATTCGTTGGCCTTCGGCAGCTTCGGCCCGAGCACCATGTTGGGTGAACGAATGCCCTTGTCGTAGACGGCTTCGAACGTCAGCGCGTTGGGCATGGACGTCGGGCGATTGCGCGCTGCCTTGACCTCTGGCAGGTCCAACACGGATTTACGTGTGGGCGTACCACCGACCCCTTCCAGGACCATAAGTTGAGTTTCATGACTGCACGCCCAGCTGGCGAAAATAAAGGCCGCACGCTGTAAGTCCATGGAAGCGCCGGCATTGATGCCAATACCGCCAATGCCGCAATTGGTGGCGTTCACCACATTGCTCGTCGAGACATTCCACGACTGCTCACCCTTCGGACCCATGGCATAGGCGGTCTTGCCGCCGGCCGCCACAGATTGCTCGGCATCTTCAACGGAGGCGGCAAACTCGTGATACTGAATTTGCATGGCAACGCCGCCGGCCGCGTAGACCGTATTCAGCTCGAGCGTACCGTTGGTCAAATTATCCGGATGAGAGACATCGGCAAGCGCCTTGTAGCCCTCCATGGATTTAACCGACTGGGCATCACCCCAATTTGCCGGGCCAGGATTTTTCGACCCCAACGTGTCATCAACGGCAAAGTCGAGCCACTGATTCTGAGCATACATATGGCGCTGAATATCGAGCTGGGTGGTCCAGCCGAATGAGCCGTGATGCTGGCCATAACCATAGGGAATGGACGAATCACGTTCGTGCATCATTTTGAAGAAAGCGGCGAAATCGACCATGTTCTTGTAGGTCGTATCGTCGGTGAATTCCATCCGATAGCCATAATCAGCCTCGAAATCCTTGGTCAGTTTTTCGAACAAATCCTGGCGATAGAAGGTGCACGACACGGCGGCATCATACGGAAAGGCACGGATTGGCCCACGTTCATAATAAACGCCGCACGCGTCGAGAAAATTCTCGAACCATACATTGTCGCCGTAACCCTGCGAGTCCAGCGGCAAGGTATCGTCGAGCGAGAACTGGTTGAGATCGGCGTAGAAATCAGCAAAAGGCGAGCCAATCGGCTTGTCCTGCACATAGTTGAGTTGATAATCCGCCTGGCCGCTTCTCAGATCAATGCCGACCTTCTGCTGCACCGTCGGCAAGCCATCCGTGAGAATTTCAACTTCAATTCCGGTCAAATCGTAAAATGATTTAATATTGTCACGAATGGCGAAGGAAGGCGGTGTGTTCTCTGACATGAACACCAGCTTCGAACCTTCATATTGGCGCCATTTGGCATCCATCGACGATGCTGCATGAACGGGGTGTTTGGAAATGACTGAGCTGAGTCCGACGCCGAGTGAGCCTACGCCAAGCGCGGCTGCCGTGCCGCCGCCAAGCTCGAGAAATTTACGCCGGCTGATGGTTTTGTAGAGCGCTTTCTTGGGAACATGAAACATCGCATCCCTCCCTGTGTTTGGTTTACGCCATTTATGGCTTATGACTGCGGACCAAATGGGCAATCGTGAAATCAGAACGACGCCCCTGAGCCGCTGGTAATGGGATATCAATGGGTATTGATTGTCAATGAGGCTTTGAAAGAGCGTTCTTCAACAACCGCCAAACAGCGCGCGCAGAGATGATGCGCGCCCCCTATAACCGAGCCACGTAATTCGTGGCTATCTACGAAGATGTGGAGGTGTTGGGGTGGCAAGGAAGCGATATTCAGATGAGGATGTATTAAACCTGCTGCGTCAGATTGAGCTCAGTCTGGCTTCTGGCAGCAGTGTAGAGATGGCTTGCCGATCAGCCGGCATCAGCGATGCTACATACTATACTTAGCGCATGGTTACGTGCGAAAAGCGCGACGTGGACAGGTATGGGCGGGTTGTTGCTCTCTGTCATGCTGGTGGTACTGATATCGGCAAGGCGATGGTTTACTACGGCCTGGCCTTGGCGTATCGGCGCTACAGCAGCGACTATGTTGCACGTCACATCAAGTGGACTAGTTTTGCTCCGCCCGGGTGGGCTAATTTTGCTCCGCCGTTGACACCTGCCATCACGGTGGCGATTTGTTCGTCACTGCTTGCGCATTTTCAGTCAAACCTGGCCATAACTGTGTAGGCGTCTTCGCCTTCGTTGGCGATTCGCAATTCATAGTAACCGACCGCGCTTACAACTGCCCCGAACGCGGTAACTATACCCGCCAACACGATTGATATTAAAAATGCGAAAAATGTGCTCGTCGTTTCAGCAGCTATCCAATTCCCAATCAGATTAGCAACGAAGCCAAGAACGCCGATGATCAAAACCAATCCCAATATAGGCCAGCGATATCCTTTCGTTAGTTCGAGACTTCGGCCAAGGCTGGAAAGTTCGCGACCTTCCACCACGGCGGCGGGGATCGCGACCCAAAACATGGTCGCGAAAATCAATCCGGGAACAACGAAAAGCGCAATCCCAACGCCTGTGATCACTCCCATAACACACGCAACACCTAATACAGGTAGTATGAACCTCAGCCCGCGATTGATGACTTGGCCCAGTTGGGCTTGCTGTCCGTTCAATTGTTGAATAGTACCGTAGACCAAAGCCGCGCTGATGAAGCTAGTCACGACAAAGTAAATAATGATGTAAACGGCAGTGTTGCCCCACCCGGGAAACACATCCTGACGAACGAAAAGCGCGAACAGATGTGGCGGCACCATCAACAATATCGAAATCATTCCGAACGGCAGGATATTCTTAGAGAGGACGTATAAGCCGGTACCCAAAATGCTTCCAACCTGAAATTCATCGGGCCTAAACGCTGAAGGAATTATTTCTTCGCCTCTCACCGCGCTCTGTGTGGTTAAGCCCTCTTTTGGTTCCCATTCCGCCACCATCCGTTCTGCCTCAGCAATCTGCTCAGGCGTCATTTCTTTGACGATTAAATCACGCACATCTTTAGCCTTTATTTGCCCGCGAGAAGCGGCCAGGTTGGTCCACATGTAGGCAAATTTAAGGTCCCGAGAAATTCCTTTACCCTTAAAATACATCCAGCCGAGGTAGAATTGAGCCTCGGTGTCACCTCGCGCAGCCAATGGCTCCCAGTGCTGTAGGGCGACCTTATGATCACCCGACTTATACGCTTGATAGCCTGAATCTAAATTCTCGCTACCGGAGATCGGTTCGTTATCGTGTGAGTCACCGCTCATCGATTCATATACCTTGTATTCTATCGGTAGACGAGAAGTTCCGTTTGCCGCAAGATTGGTTGACTGTATCGTAGAGTGAATTTTTTAGGAAAATAAATGGCGACAAGACAACAATCAGGAAAAACCCGCACGAAC
>JAQBTG010000071.1 GCA_027624955.1 Pseudomonadota bacterium | reverse complement strand
CGAATGAGATACCCCGCATCTGAAAAGCTTGAGATCATTCACCTTGTTGAACGTTCTCACCTGCCAATGATCCTCCTCTACTAATTATAGGGTTGGACCAACTCATTGGTGGAGGATCAACCTGGTTTTTACTCGAATTACTGCGCCTTAATTCGCTTGTATCTGTCCAGCGCCCGGTTTCTGGCCATCGCGTGATCAACGATTGGCACCGGATAATCATGGCCAAGCTTGATCCCAGCATCTGCCAATTCAATTGGCTTTGCAGTCCAAGGTGCATGGATTAGATGGTCTGGAAGTTTGGCGAGTTCCGGTACCCACTTCCGGACATAAGAACCAACGGGATCGAATTTTGATCCCTGAATGGTAGGGTTAAAAACACGGAAATATGGAGCTGCGTCTGCGCCGCATCCAGCAACCCATTGCCAACTCGCTGCATTGCTCGCGAGATCCGCATCGACAAGCGTATCCCAAAACCACTTTTCGCCAATTCGCCAATCGATCAGTAGATCCTTGATCAGAAAGGATGCCACAATCATGCGGACCCGATTATGCATCCAGCCAGTCGTCCACAATTCGCGCATGCCAGCATCGACGATCGGATAACCAGTCGATCCACGTTTCCAAGCGGACAGACTGTCAGGGTCATTCTCCCACTGGAAATCAGCAAACTCCCCGCGAAGCGGTCTTGAGGGCAATTTAGGAAAATTAAATAGGAGGTGATAAGAAAACTCGCGCCAGGCAATCTCTGAGAGATAGGTCTCAACACCCTGGGGCATAGGACTTCCAGTGTGCGCTAATGCACTGCTAGAGACCGCGTTCCATATCTGGCCCGGACTGATCTCTCCAAAATGCAAGTGTGGCGAGAGACGTGACGTGCCGGAAACCCCAGGCAAGTTTCGCTTGTTCTTGTAGTCGAAAACGGCCCCATCGGAGAAGTCATTCAAACGCGAATGTGCGGCTTCTTCACCCGGTGTCCATGCATCCCGCAAGCCGCGTGCCCAGTCAGGTGCTGTGGGCAATAGCCCCCATGATTTCAGTTCATCACTCGGGGGAAATTTGAGTGGCGCAGGAATTCGGGTGGGCGCCGGCTTGGGGTGACCGAGTTCGCCGAGCGCGCGCAAGGCCTTCCAGAAAGGGGTAAAGACCTTGTATGGCTCCCCTTTTTGCGTGGTAACCTCCCACGGCTCTCGTAGCAGGCCAGCGTTGAAACTTCGAGCTTCTATGCCTTTGGCTTTCAAAGCCGTTTTGATTAGCTCATCCCGCTTCGTTGCCCAGGGCTCATATCGCCTGTTCCAATAAACGCTAGTAGCGTCAGTCGCGGACAACAGTTCATTGATAATAGTTTCCGCAGAACCGGTCTTTAAAATGAGCCGGTTTCCGCAGGTATTAATCTTGGAGGCGAGCGCAGACAAAGAACCGTGAAGCCACCAGCGTGAGGCGCTACCCGGCAACCATTCGCCGGCGTCGGAATCATCCGATATGTAAACAAGAATAATTGGACGCCCGAGCGCGACGACGGCGGCGAGAGCCGGGTTATCGCTCAGCCTGAGGTCGCGGCGGAACCAAAGGATTGTTGTCATGTTTTTTTGCACCATGCGCTCAGTATAGGGACAGGCGCCTGCTTAACGTGCTGCGCCTCGGCTGTCGAACATCACTTCATATTGTAGGATGTCTTCTGGCACGCAGATTTATGCCTCGCATGCGGATGGTGTAACTTCCGATGCGACGACGATAAAAGGATCTGGCTTTCGATTAAACCGAGGTTGGTGCGAGCCAGGTCACGACCAGACCCGGCAAGAAGACGATGTTTTAAGGTGCTTTTGGGCACGGGGCTGTTCGGCGCGATCTCCTTGCGCAATTTCGAGCTCTTGGTGCAGAGTGGAGCCATGTTAATCGACGACTTTACCGATGAAGGCCTCGTTTCCAAGCTGGGTACCCAATGGCGTGGTGTCAGCGACCAAGTCATGGGTGGGATCTCCGAGACCACTATATCTCATGGCGTAATAGATAGCCGGCCTTGTTTACGCATGACTGGCGATGTTCGTCTGGACAATAACGGCGGCTTCATTCAAGCGGCACTTGACCTGACATACCGAGGCGAGACCCTTGATGCGTCGGGATATAGCGGTGTGAGCATGATCGTGCGCGGGAATGGTGAGAAATACTCGGTTCGGCTTTGTCAGACTAACGCCAATCAGGTTGAAATCGCGAACCTCGGCGGCCGATCAAAAGCGCAGAAACTGGTGGTATTATACAACCATTAGACGATCATAAAAATGACTAGAATTTTAGTCTGACAAAGCCTTTTCGTCCCCATTGAAGATCGTTGCCCGTCCGCCCGAATAGCTCGCCTACCGAAAGCTCGGCCCATGTACCCAACCCACAATCGCGTCGCGCGTCCCCTTGGTTACGAGGCTAACCTGATGCAACCAATAGGTCGGGAAGATCGCCAGCGTGCCCTTCTTGCGAAGCGATTTCGGGTCGATCTTCACATTGTGAAATTCAAGATTTCCACCGTCATAATCGCTCGAATTCGACAATTGGATGGTAAAGCCTAATTTGCGTGAGGCGGCGTAGGAGCGGCCCATATCCACATGCCAATCATTATGGCTTTTCATGGATTCTGGATAGCGCATGAGATAGGGCATGTCGTCGGCGACGAAGCCGCTTAGCTCAAATCGCCAACCGCTCGAATTCACGGTGCTGATCTCTTGCGAAATTTTGTTGAGCGGCGCGCCGGTTTGCTGATTAACCGGCAGGCGTTGTTCAAGGCAGGAGCGCGTTTCGTTGACGACGCTTGGTGACGTTTGGTTCTCGCCTCTGCCACCAACGCCGCCCTCACGCCATTCGCTGTCGATGGCCGAGGCGACAATACGATCGCATTCTTCCTCGTTGAAATGCTGGCCGTGATAGACAAGGCCCACATTGGGGTTTCGAAGCGGCATGCTCGGCAGTACGATCATTCGGCGCTCTCCTCAATTTTGCTTGCTCACAATTAGTCAAACTTGTCGTTGTAAAACTAGTCGTTTCGCCGTTTGACTTTGTCGCGGTCCGCGCGCTGAGCCCGAGCCGCGAGAGATTCTAACAGCATGATCGCATGTGATAAGTATCTTGTCTTCCCAGCGCGCTGCTTTATGTCCTTCATTCACGTATCCATATTTCGACCATAGTAGCGAAAATAGGAAATGCCGCTGAATGTCCGTTTCTGGCTGAGGCTGTTGAGGAACTCTTGAAAAAGGCGTTTTAATCCGGAATTGGCGAGCACTGCCAAATGGGTAAATTTCTAAGCTGCGGGCTTCCCTGTACCAGAAAGGATTTCTGACTTGGTACAAATGGTACAAACCTGTTAGCCGGCACCCACACCGAATCCCCCCGCACACTCATCCCGATAGACCAAATACCGTTAATTCACCTACACTGAAAAGAGCTAATCAGTGAGGGTCGAGAGAGCTTCGGGCAGACGACATGGGAGGGCAGTGTCAGGAGAAACTCACTTGAGTCAGAGATGGCGGTTTCGTAGCGTTCTCGGATGAGAAGTCCGTTCCGATACTTCAAGACGTCCCCCGAGATCATCCGCAGCTCATGCCTCGATTCACAATCATTTCAATCTCGACCGTCACCTGAACCGCCGCGAAATATTCAAATAGAACCGATCAGCCGCGCTGGCTGAGTGGCGTCAACTCGCCGCGTGAGAATCTTCGCCGCTCTGATTACTCAGATCAAGTTCAGTTAATCTGACAACACCCTCCCGGTAGCCCCTTTGGCTTCTTGAGATAACCGTGTCGAAACCCCCGGTATGAGTATCGTGAGCGGGCACAAGTAAATTGTCGGTGCGGTACCCGATGTGTTTTTTAGGTGGGAGAATCGGCACTGAAGTTTGCCTCTGTCAGGGCCTGGTCTAGCTGCGGGATCGACCTTGTCGGACCGGCCCGTGCCGCTTCATCCCGAAGGTGCTTGATTTTGTTCAGGGTGGCATCATCGCGCGCGCCCCGGCCAAAGGCGGCGAGCGTGCGGCCGTAGGCAACATAAAATTCGGCGGGTGGTAGGGGTTCTGGGCGGGTGAAATCAGCCAGCGCAGCACAATACCGCTCGGCCTCATTCCATTCCGCGGCGGCGAGCGAAATTTCGATGGCATCCGGATAGAACTTAAGATAGTTGTGCCCGACGCAACCGGACCGTAGCAGTTCTTCACCGTCCGCCAGCGCCCGTCGGCGGCGCTCCGGGTTGTCGCTGACTAGTGCCAACGAACTCAACACCCACGGTCCAAGAAACGTGACTCCGGTGGCCTGCGCCGTTTGAAAGGTTTCCTCCATCGCCGCCACCAATTGCGGCGCGGGTTTGCCCTCCGCCAGGCCAATGCGGTTTTCGGCAATGGCGTAAAGCGGCTTGAAGCGGAACGCCCCGAGTTTCTCCACCACAGCCAATCCGGCCTCTATCTCGCGGCGCGCACCGGCATTGTCTCCGATATCCGACAACACCAGGGCGACGGATGCCCGCGCGACAATCTCGGCGCGCTGATGACCGGAAGCCAGCGTCGTATCGATCGCCGCAATCGCGTCTTCGGCGACGCCGGCAAGGTCGTCCGAAAAATGCGCCGACCATGCCGCCATGTAGCGATTGTCGCGCTCGATGCGGTGCAGACCATGGTGGCTGCAGAAATCGACGCATTGACGGTAATGGTCGCGTGCCGTGATCATCCGCCCTTGCGAATAAAACGCATCGGCCAGCCCGCTCAGCGCACGGGCTTCCTGCTCGATAGTTTCGGCCTCCCTGGCATAGCCGGCGGCCAATTGATGTTGCTCCAGACAATCCTCGTACTTGCCCAGCGGAAAGCAGATATTGCCGCGATAATTGTGAATCAATGCGAGGTCTTCAATGCGGCCGAGGTCGGTAGCGACACTCTGCGCCCGGTCCAACATTGCCAGCGCCGCGTCATAACGATCCAAAATGCGCATGCAGGCGACCAGTTCGATTCGCAGAGTCAACTCGAGCCGCGCCCGGTCCTCACCCTCGGCCAGATCCTCAAGCAATTTCAGCCCTTGGTTAAGATGGGCAATCGCTTCCGCGTTGGCCGACTGTTCTACGGCACGTTTTCCCGCGCGCAGCCAATAGCCGATCGCCACCGTCGCGCGCCCGGCTCCGGTATAATGAAACGCCAGGACCTCGGGCTCGGTTTCCACCTGCTCGGGAAAGCGTTCCTCCAGCAACTGAGCCACTTGGTGGTGATATTGCTGGCGGGTGCGCTTCAACAGAGACTGATAGGCGGCATCCTGAATGAGGGCATGCTTGAAGATATATTTCGCGTGCGGCGGACGTCCGCGCTGATAGAGCAATTCCGCTTCCACCAACCGGCCTAATCCGTCTTTTAGGGCGTTTTCTTCTATCAGGCCAAGCGCCAACAGCAATTCGAAAGCGAATTCGCGTCCTAGAACAGAACCCAACTGCGCCACTTCGCGCAGCGTCGGATATTGATCGAGCCGAGCCATCAGTGATTCTTGCAACGTCGCGGGAATCGCAATCGTCGACAACGGGCCGGTCAGTTCATAGCAACCATCCTGCTCGCGCAGGACTCCCGAGGTGAACATCGCCTTGGTCAATTCTTCGACATAGAGCGGCACGCCGTCGGTCTTGCGGACGATGTGCTCGACAACCGCTTCCGGTAACGGTTTGCCGCTGGTGAGGTGTTTCACCAAAGCCTCGGCCTGAGGGCGCTCGAGACGGTTCAATGTAATCGGGGTCATGTGTGAGCGCGCCGGCCACATGACCGTGAAATTCGGTCGGAACGTCATCACCAAAAGCAGCGGCGCGGTCGGAACCTGCTCAAGCAGGAGAGCCAAGAATTCCAGGGTCGAAGGGTCCGCCCAATGGAGGTCTTCCCATAACAGCACCGTGGCTTGCCGCTCCGCCTCTTCAAGCGACCAGGCAACGAGCGTGTCCAGGGTCTGCTGTTTCAGTTGCTGTGGCGCAAGATCCATGGGCGGATAGCGTGCTTCGGGTAGTGGCAGCGACATGAGGGATGCGAACAAGGGCATGATTTTTGCGGCCGGTATGGTCGAGCCGCTCACCAGCCGTTCGAGCTTGCCGAGACGGGCCTCGGGTGTGTCGTCAGGCGCCCACAGCATTGCCCGTTTGAACTGCTCGATGATCGGGTAGAGTGCGCTGTTGGAGTGGTAGGGCGAACAGCGAAACACCTTTGCCGGCAGGCCGGCTTCGCTCACCTGCGCGAGCAGGGTGGCGATCAGCGCGGATTTGCCAATACCGGCTTCGCCATTGATCAACACCGCCTGGCCCGGCTCCTCCCGGCTCTGCTGCCAGGCCCGCCGCAGCAAGCCTGTTTCCTCGTCGCGTCCGATAAGCCAAGGCGCACGCCGGGCGGTTGCGGCTTCGAATTCGCCATCTTCGATATTTTCTCTCAAGACGCCCCATGCCTGCACCGGTTCGGCGAAGCCCTTGAGTGCGTGGTGGGCAAGGTCCTCATATTGAAACGCCGCGCCCACGAGTTCTTTTGTCAGCGCGGTGATAACGATGGCATTGGGCGACGCCAGGCCCTGCAAGCGGGCCGCGAGATTGAAGGTTTCGCCAACCGCCGTCTTGGGAACGCTCGCATCGGCTTCAACCGCCTCGCCGACCACGACGACGCCGGTGGCGATGCCGACGCGGACGGCGAGTTCAACCAGGGTGTCCAACCGCTTCACAGCTTCGACCGTTTCGAGCGCGGCGAGGATGGCGCGCTCGGCGTCGCGCTCATGCGCGCGCGGCCAGCCGAAATATACCACGATTCCGTCGCCGAGATATTGCGCGACATGGCCGCCATAGCGCTCGACGGCAGCGTCTGCGGCCTTCTGATATTCCGCCATCACCTCGCGCAACTCTTCCGGGTCGAGCTTCTCGGAGAGCGCCGTGGAGCCGACCAGGTCGCAAAACAATACCGTCAATTGCCGCCGCTCGGCTTCGGGGACGGCCGGCGTGGCCGGATCGCCATCGCCATCGAGGAGCGCCTTTGCCGCCTTGAGAAGCTTCATGCGATGGCCGATGACGGTAACGCCAAGCTCCTTCAAAATCTCGTGCGTGAGATCCGGCGCTTGATCGCGGGTTATCTCATTCTCTTCGAATGCCTCGGCATATTGGCCGAGGCCCAGGCTTTCCAGCCATTGTCGAATATCGGCCATGTATTCTCCCCCGCGGCGAGTTTACACCGCGCGCCGGGGCCACACACCCCGGTTGAAGTCAGCAAACTTTCAGCGGTGGCTAATCCAGCCCCAGCAGGGCCGACGGGTCGGAGCGCTGCCAGCAGGGCAGGGCCTCGATGCGCGCCATCCAGCTCTGCAAATCCGGGTAGGATTCGAGAGGCATTTTCTGGTGAGGATGCAAGTGCATGGGGGCCGCGATGGCAATATCGGCCAAGCTAACGTCCACTCCGCAGAGCCATGTCTTACCAACCAGGCTATTCTGAAGAATCTCCGCCAAACGATGGAACGTGGGTGCGTGCGCTTGGAGTATGGCGACATCCGCTGCCGAGCCGGTCAGAGGTTTGACGACATTTTCCACCAAGTAGACGTAACAAGCGGGAGACCACTTGCCGGCCTCCCACAGATGCCAGCGATTGATATCAGCCCTAATCTTCGGCTCCTGGGGATAGGCTGAAACCGGTCCGAATTTGTCGGCGGCATATTGCAGGATTGCATTCGACTCCCAGAGCGTGAAGTCGCCGTCAACAAGCGCCGGCAATTCAGCGTTCGGGTTGATCGCAAGATATTCCGGTTGCTTTTGACCCTGGCTGAAGTAATCGACCATAACGGGCTCGTATTGTATGCCCAGAAGATCGAACCCGGCGACAACCTGATCCTCCCCCAATGAGTTGGTCCAACCTTATAGTTAGTAGAGGAGGATCAAGACATGGGAATCAAGAGACACAAGCCGGAAGAGATTGTTACGAAGCTTCGCCAGGTTGAGGTGCTTGTTGGTCAAGGGATGTCCCGGATCGATGCGATCCGTGAAGTTCAGATCACAGAGCAAACGTTTTACCGATGGCGGAAACAATACGGTGGCATGGGGACAGATCAGCTGAGGGAACTCAAACGCCTTCAAAAGGAGAATGAGCGGCTGAGAAGAGCCGTTTCAGACTTGACGCTGGACAAGTTGATCCTGAGCGAGGCTGCCAGGGGAAACTTCTAAGCCCCGCGCGTCGTCGGGTCTGCATTGATCGATTGCATAGCGAACTGAAGGTGTCTGAGCGTCGTATCTGTCGCGTCCTTGGCCAACATCGCTCAACGCAACGCCGCA
>JAQBTG010000070.1 GCA_027624955.1 Pseudomonadota bacterium | reverse complement strand
GGCCTCACCGGGTCCCTGCAGTGGGACACGCCGGCGGGGCCGTCGGTCGTCCTGGCGGCGGTGGTGATGTTTTTGCTGGTGATGGTTCTCCCCGGCAGGCGGCGCACTTAAGCTAAATTAGGCTTTCGCGATCGACCTGTGGGGCGCCCGCAATTCGAAGAGTAGCCACAGCGTTACGGTGAGCAACAGCACGGCGCCGGTCTGGTGCGCCGCGGCTAGCGGGGTCGGCACGACGAGCACCAAAGTCGAGATACCCAGCGCCACCTGCAGGCAGACCATGATCAGCAGTCCGTTGGCGACCCGCCGCGCTCGTTGCACCAGGACGATCCAACGGCTGCGCCACCAGGTGGCGATGGCGACAATCAGCGAGACGATCGCCAGAACGCGGTGATGGAACTGGATCGTGGCGATGTCCTCGAACGGGCTGGCGTACCAGGGCTGCGGCAGATAGCCGGCGGGCACCAGGGCGCCGTCCATCAGCGGGAAGGTGTTGTAGGCAAAACCGGCGTCGGTGCCGGCGACAAAGGCGCCAATGGTGATTGTCACCAGGCCGAGGGTGCTCATCGCCAGGGTCCGAAGGCCGGCCAAGCGCCGGTCCGGCGCTGTTTCCGGCTCGGGGTGGCGCAATTGCAGTCCCGTCCAGAACAGCGCCACATAAAGCGCCAGCGCCAGCGCCAAATGGGCGGCCAGGCGGTATTGGCTTACTTCCGGAATGTCGACCAGCCCGCTTTGGACCATGTACCAGCCGAGGACGCCTTGGGCGCCGCCGAGGATAAACAGGAACGCCAGGCGCGGGGCCAGCGACAGGCCGATTTGGCGCCGCACCAGAAACCAGAGGAACGGCAGGAAGAAGACGACGCCGATCAGCCGGCCCCAGAAGCGGTGCCCCCACTCCCACCAGAAGATCGCTTCGAATTCCGCCAGGCTAATGCCGGTGTTGACCGCCAGATATTGCGGACTGGTCTGATAGAGCGCGAATATGCGCGCCCATTCGCCCTCGGACAGGGGCGGCAAAGACCCCATCAGGGGCCGCCATTCGACAATCGACAGGCCAGATCCGGTCAGCCGCGTGATGCCGCCGATCGAGACCATCACCAAAATCATCGCGGCCAGGGTGAATAGCCACGCAGCGATCGCCCGCTGGCTTGCCGGCGGCCGTGGCGCGATCTCGAAATGTTGTATGGTTTGGCTCAAGAGGGAATTTCGATCCGTAAGTTTCGCGCAGTTTGCGGGGCGGCAATTTTTGTTGCAAGCGGGCGCGCCTATCAGTCGCAGTTGTAAGCGGAATGCCGTGCGTCCGATCGTCGCACTTAATGGGGTGATCAATCAGTGGCCGCGACCGCGCCCTTGTTGTAGAATCATGTTCGAATGACGTAATCGTGTTCGCTGGTTAAATAGTGGATGCGGTCGTTTGCGTGCGGCGGTTCTGGGGAGTTATGGTCCGGTCGTATGAAAAATGGGGAATGGGTTTCAGGTCCTTAAAGCTGCATCGAAGGGTCGGGTCATCATGATCCGGAGGCCCTCTTAGTAAGGATATCGATTGAATGTGGGTAGCAATCATAGTGATGTTGGTGGCGCTCGGCTCGCTGGTGTTTCACATTTATACGCCGTGGTGGTCGACGGAAATCGCCTCGAATTGGGGCTCGATGGACCTCACCATCGACATCACCTTTTGGATCACCGGCACAGCCTACATAATCATCCTGTGTTTCACGGCCTATTGCATTTATAAATTTCACGCCCGCTCCGGAAATACCGAGCCGGCGGCCAAATCGAACCACAAGGCCGCCTACAATCCTGAGAATAAAAAGCTGGAAGTATGGCTTTCGGTCGCTACGGCGGTCGGCGTCGCCGGCCTGTTGGCGCCGGGACTGATCGTGTGGAACGATTACGTCACGGTGCCGGAGGAGGCGATCGAAGTCGAGGTCATGGGCCAGCAATGGCAGTGGGGCTTCCGTTATCCCGGCGCCGATGGCAAGCTCGGCACCACAGATGCCACGCTCGTCAGCTCCGACAATCCGTTCGGACTGCGTATGGACGACCCTAACGGCCAGGACGATATTCTCGTCGACTCCGACGATTTGCACCTTCAGTTGGACCAGCCGGTGAACGTGCTGTTACGCTCGCTCGATGTGCTGCACGATTTCTACGTGCCCCAGTTCCGCGCCAAGATGGATATGGTGCCCGGGTTGGTGACCTACTTCTGGCTGACGCCGACGCGAACCGGCACTTTCGACATCCTGTGCGCCGAACTGTGCGGTTCGAACCATTATGCGATGCGCGGCAATGTCGTAGTCGAGGAAAAAGCGTCCTATGACGCGTGGCTGGCGGAGCAGCCGACCTTTGCCCAGTCGCTGGCGGCAATCGAGAATAAAACCAAGGCAAGTTCGTCCCTGGCAATGAACGCGGCGGGCACATCGCCCGCGGCAAGTCTTGTTTCGCGCTAAAATCCAAGGTCATAGGGCGCAGCACAGAAAGAACGATGAGGTCTAGTTGATGGTTGATATCACTCCGGAGAAAATCGAGAACGTCGGCCCGGCCGAAGTTCCTGAGGCCGAGCTCTACCATGCCCATAGCTGGTGGACGAAGTACGTCTTCAGTCAGGACGCCAAGGTTATCGCCATCCAGTATTCCAGCACGGCGGTGGCGATCGGCATGGTCGGTCTGGTGCTGTCCTGGCTGATGCGCCTGCAATTGGGCTTCCCCGAAACGTTTTCGTTTATCAGCCCGGACGCCTACCTGCAGTTTGTCACCATGCACGGCATGATCATGGTCATCTATCTGTTGACCGCGCTGTTCCTGGGCGGCTTCGGTAACTACCTCATACCGCTGATGGTCGGCGCTCGAGATATGGTGTTTCCGTATGTGAACATGCTGAGTTACTGGATTTATCTGCTGGCCGTCTTGGTGCTGGTTGCCAGCTTCTTTGTGCCGGGGGGGCCGACCGGAGCCGGTTGGACCCTGTACCCGCCGCAAGCCATTCTCCAGGGCACGCCGGGGGGAACCGGATTGGGCATCGTCTTGATGCTGGTCTCGCTGGCGCTGTTCATTATCGGTTTCACCATGGGCGGCCTGAACTACGTGGTGACGATCCTACAGGCACGCACCCGCGGATTGACGCTCATGCGCATGCCCCTGACCATCTGGGGTATCTTCACCGCCACGGTTTTGGCGCTATTAGCGTTCCCGGCCCTGTTCGTCAGCGCCATTATGATGACGCTGGACAGCGTTCTGGGCACCAGCTTCTTCATGCCGGCCATTGTCGAGTTTGGCGAGCAGCTTGCCTACGGCGGCGGTAGCCCGATCCTGTTCCAGCATCTATTCTGGTTCTTTGGCCATCCGGAAGTCTACATCGTTGCGCTGCCGGCATTCGGCATCGTCTCCGATTTGCTTTCCGTTCATGCGCGCCGCCACATATTTGGCTATCGCATGATGGTCTGGGCGATTGTCGTGATTGGCGCCCTGAGCTTCGTTGTCTGGGCGCACCACATGTATGTCAGTGGCATGAACCCCTATTTCGGCTTCTTCTTCGCCACAACCACGCTGATCATCGCGGTGCCGACGGCGCTCAAGGTCTACAATTGGACGTTGACCTTGTGGCGCGGCGACATTCACCTCACCCTACCGATGCTGTTCGCCATCGCGTTCATCATCACTTTCGTGAATGGCGGCATTACCGGCCTGTTCCTCGGCAATGTGGTTGTCGACGTGCCGTTGTCCGACACCATGTTCGTGGTCGCTCATTTCCATATGGTCATGGGAGTGGCGCCGATCCTCGTGGTCTTCGGCGCGATTTATCACTGGTTCCCCTTAATGTCGGGACGGATGCTCAACCAGGCCATGGGCCAGTTCCATTTCTGGGTCACCTTCCTGGGCGCTTACCTGATCTATTTCCCGATGCACTATCTCGGATTTGTCGGCGTGCCGCGCCGGTACTGGTCGGTTGCCGATACCAGCTTCATTCCGGATTCGGCGGCGGACCTGAACGCCTTCATCACCGTGGCGGCTCTAATCGTCGGTTTTGCCCAGCTCGTGTTTATCTACAACATCATCACGAGCGTGTTTAAAGGTAAAATCTCCGAGCGGAATCCTTGGAAAGCCACCTCGTTGGAGTGGCAGACCGAGACCGTGCCGCCGGGGCATGGCAACTTCGGCAAGGAACTGCCGGTCGTCTATCGCTGGGCCTATTCCTTCAGCGTGCCGGGGACCGTCGATGACTTCGTGCCGCAGAACGTTCACCCCAACGACGTGAAGCTTATCGCTGCACAAGGCGACTAGCAGTGGACTTCTTCCGCGAGATCCGTAGCAAACCCTGGCTGGAAAGCCAGGTGGCTATCGACAACGCTCAGCACGGCGGATCCTATGCCTTGCCGGCGGTGAAGGTCGGCTTGCGGGTCTTCGTGGCGGTCATTGGCGTGGTGTTCTCGCTGGCCGTGGTGGCGTATACCGACCGGATGGCGCTGCCCGACTGGAAGGCGGTGCCCGAGCCGCTGCTGATGTGGCTGAACGTGGTGGTTCTGGTGGCCAGCAGTATCGCCATGCAGTGGGCGGTGATCAGCGCGCAGCGCGACCAGACGGCTAAGGTCGAAGCCGGAATGCTAATCGGCGGCGCCTGTGCTTTGGCGTTCCTGGCCGGCCAGCTGTTGGTGGTACGCCAGTTGGACGCGTTGGGTTATTTCGCGCCGACCAACCCGGCGCTCGCTTTCCTTTACATGCTGACCGGCTTGCATGCCGTGCACATACTGGGCGGACTTGTGGCCTGGGGGCGGACCGTGCGGCGCATTTGGGGCGGCGCGGCGGCCAGCCAGGTGCGCGTGAGCGTCGAATTATGCGCCTTCTACTGGCACTTCCTGCTGGCATTATGGCTATTTTTATTCTTTTGGTTTGTGATTACGTAAAGAGGATCTGGAACACATGACCCAAACAGATGTGACGCATTCCGCGGCGCCGGGCGACCGGCCAGACGGGATGGAGGGCGTGATCGCTGACTGGGCCTCCGACCAAAGGGCGTTCAAGAACGTTCCGTGGGGTAAGGCCATGATGTGGATCTTCCTCCTCAGCGATACGTTCATCTTCAGCACGTTCTTGATTTCCTACATGACGGTGCGAATGTCGACGGTTGTGCCGTGGCCGTACCCCAGCGAGGTCTTCGCGCTGCATATGTTTGGCGCCGATATTCCGCTGATCCTGATCGCCATCATGACGTTCATTCTCATCAGCAGCAGCGGCACGATGGTCTTGGCGGTAAATTTTGGTTACCGCCTCGATCGAACGAAGACCGTCATTTTTTTGATCATAACGGCTATTCTCGGGGCATCGTTTGTCGGCATGCAGGCCTTCGAATGGACCAAACTGATCCATGAGGGCGTCCGACCCTGGGGTAACCCGTTCGGCGCACCGCAGTTCGGCTCGACGTTTTTCATGATTACCGGTTTCCACGGCGCGCACGTATCTATCGGGGTGATTTTCCTGCTTATCGTCGCGCGGAAAGTCTGGCGCGGCGACTACGAAGCCAATACCCAGCGGCGCGGCTTTTTCACCAGCCATAAAGGCAGTTACGACATCGTCGAGACCATGGGCCTGTATTGGCATTTCGTCGATCTGGTGTGGGTCTTCATCTTCGCATTTTTCTATCTCTGGTAGGGGGTCCCCATGGCAACAGCAGCCCAAGGCCAGCAACATCCGCTTGGCATTTATTTCAAGATCTGGGGATTGCTCTTCGTCCTCAGCGCAATGTCGTACATGGTCGATATACTCGAACTTCAAGGGTATTTGCGTTGGTCGCTGATCATCATCTTCATGCTGTTGAAGGCGGGGCTCATCGTTGCCGTGTTCATGCATATGGTGTGGGAACGGTTGGCGATCGTGTACGCCATTCTGGTGCCGCCGCTAGCCTTGATGGTGTTGATGGCCCTCATGGCGATCGAAGCCGACTACACTTTCATCACGCGTCTTCTGTATTTTACCGGCGAAGGCGGTTAACACCGCTCGGGTCTCACCGACCCAATAAACCAGTGCATGCGTCGATTAAGTTGTAACGACGCAGAGTAACTGGCAGTGTTGAATCCGTGTTGCGCGGTCGCATGTTGCGATCGACGAGAGCAACCGATTCAAGGGGAACTGCCATGTCGAATGAACACTCCCTCGACTATGCGGACACTGGCTCGGTCAGGCCCGGTATCCGCAAAATCAACGTGTCGGATCTGAAAGAAGTACTGGTCAAAGGCTTCAAGGATTTCAACGCCAAGCCGACCCATATCGTCCTTCTGTTTGTAATTTATCCCATCGTCGGCATCGTTCTGGTCGATCTGTCGGCGGGTTATGAGATATTGCCGCTCATATTCCCGATTGTTGCCGGGTTTGCCTTGGTTGGCCCCATGGCGGCGGTCGGGCTCTATGAAATAAGCCGGCGCCGCGAGAGCGGTCTCGATTATTCTATAAAGTATGCGTTCCAGGTTCACCGGTCGCCGTCTATCGGCGCCATTCTGATTCTTAGCATCATAATGATGGCGATTTATTTCGCCTGGTTGGGCGTCGCTCTGCTCATTTTTAATCTGACGTTCGGCGGCGCGACGCCAACGTCGTTTATGGAGTTCGCGCGCGAGGTCATATCGACCCCGGCCGGGTGGGCCCTGATCGTTGTGGGCAGTGGGGTCGGGTTTATATTCGCGGTTGTCGTGTTGGCGGTCAGCGTGGTGTCATTTCCGATGTTGCTGGACCGTGATGTCAGCGCGGCCGTCGCGATTAGCACATCGGTGCGCGCGGTCGTGGCAAATCCGGTAACGATGGGGGTTTGGGGTTTCGTTGTTGCCGGCGCTTTAATGCTCGGCTCGATTCCGTTCTTCTTCGGCCTCGCCGTCGTCATGCCCGTCCTCGGACACGCGACCTGGCATCTCTACCGCAAGGTTGTGGATGTTTAGCGACGTCGTCGCTACCCGACATCGCTCTAGAGCGTTTCATATTTTGACGGAAGCGTAGCCTGCGTTTACGAAGTAGTTGGCGCATTGGTTGGGTTGGATGGTGTCGACGAGGTATCCGAGGTGGGGCCAGATGTCGTCGACACTTCGCTTTTGCGCACACCGCATCCAGTGCTTGATCTGGGCGAAGGTCTGCTCGATGGGATTGAGGTCGGGGGAGTATTTGGGCAGGAACCACAGCCGGGCGCCGGCGGCCCTGACGGCCTCGCGGACAGCCCTGGATTTGTGGCTGGCGAGATTGTCCATGACGACGATGTCGCCGGGCCGCAAGGTCGGCACGAGGATTTGGTCGACGTAAGCGCGGAAGCAGGCGCCGTTGATGGGGCCGTCGAAGACGCAGGGCGCGGTGAGCCGGTCGCAGCGCAGGGCGCCGACGAAGGTCAGGGTGCGCCAGCGTCCCCGCGGCGCGAAGCCCTTGAGCGGTTTGCCTTTCGGCCCCCAGCCGCGCAGCGGCGCCATGTTGGTGCGGATCCAGGTCTCGTCGATGAAGACCAGCCGGCGCGGATCGAGTTGGCCCTGCCAGGCCTTCCAGCGCTTGCGGTGGCGGGCGACGTCGGCGCGGCCCTGCTCAAGGGCGAACAGGGTTTTTTTTAAACCGCAGTCCTTCGCGGCGCAGGAACGTCCACACCGTGTTGTGCGAGACCTTGATGCCGCGCGCCGCCAGCTCGTCCTTCAAGCGATGCAGCGTCAGATGCGGCTCCTGGCGGAGCCGTTCCACAATGAAAGCCCGATGGGGCTCCAGAACCCGGCGCCGGTGGCCGCCGACCTGGCCCGGCGCCACACTGCCGGTCGCGCGCTTGCGCTGCGACCACTTCACCACCGTCGACACCGCAACGCCGAACCGAGACGCAACCGCCCGGCAGCTCTCGCCGGCCTCAACCGCACCAACCACACGTTCTCGAAGATCATTCGAATAAGGTCGGGTCATGCAGACTGGCCTCCTTCTCCAGTCCGCACCTTGAATCACAAATACCGATTCACGTGAATCCCCTCTAGATTCAGACAAAATAGGAAACGCTCTAGTCCGGAGATCCGCACTTCGTAGACCTCGCCAGGAGCGGCCGGCACCATCGGCCCCAAGGCGCCCGACATGATGATGTCACCGGCGGCCAGGGGACGGCCCCTTTCGACCATCTCGCGGGCCAGCCATATGACCGCGTTGAGCGGGTTGCCGAGACAGGCCGCTCCGGCGCCAACGCTCACCGGCTCGCCGCGATGTTCGATCACCATACCGCATAGCCGGCTGTCGAAATCGGCCAGCGTGTGACGCTCATTGCCCAGCACGAACAGGCCCGAAGAGGCATTGTCGGCGATGGTATCGACGATATTGATATCCCAATTGGCGATGCGGCTGCCGACCACTTCGATCGCCGCGGTGGCATAGGCGATGGCGTTTGTAACATCGGCGATGGTGGGGCTCTCGACCGCCAGGTCGCGGTCGAGAACAAAGGCGACCTCGCCCTCGATCTTCGGCTGCATCACCGATGTCGCGGCGATTTCCTCGCCATCGGGAATAGCCATGTCGGCGAACAGCATGCCGAAGTCGGGCTGGCCGACGCCGAGCTGGGTCTGCACGACTTTCGAAGTCAGACCGATTTTGCGGCCGACCGGGCGGCGGCCCGCCGCCAACCAGTATTTGGTGTTGGTTTCCTGCACCGCATAGGCGGCATCCAGGTCGCCGGCGGGCAGGTCGTTGCGTAACGGCTTACAGCCTTCGCCGGTATCCATCGCCGTGCGCAGCCGCTTGGCGAGCGCCGCGATCTTTGTCGGGTTGGGGTGTTGGGCCATCGGCTGGACTTCCTGTTAATCGGCGGGTGTGACCGCTAGAGCATTTTCTGATCTGAACGAATCTTAGGGGATTCCCACGAGTCGGGATTTCTGATTCAAGG
>JAQBTG010000069.1 GCA_027624955.1 Pseudomonadota bacterium | reverse complement strand
GCGCGACCGCGCGCCCGAGTTAATACGAGGTAGCCAAGGGGGCGGACGCCCCCGCCCGGCGCTTGAGGGACCAAACAAAGAGCGACAAAACAAAAAAACTATCAGGCACGCGGGTCGCGAACATCCCACAGGCGCTTGGTCGTATGCTGCTCATAGCCACGGCCCGCCGGAAAGCTCACCAGTTCGAGCTGGGAACCCCAAGGGGTGAGGAAATAGCACCAATATTCGCCCGCCTCGGCGCCGCTGTTGAGCGACGGCTCGCCCAAAATTTGCACGCCATGGCTCTTTAGATAATCGACGGCAGCAAAAATATCATCGACGTAAAAGCACAGATGATGACCGGCATTGTCTGAATTGCGTGGCTGCGCGTGGTTCTTGTCGGGCGCGGCATACTCGAACAATTCGATATTTCCGCCCCGACCGCAGCAGATCATCCGTATGTTGACGATCTCAGCGCGGGCGTGGACATTGAGACGCTCGGTCATCCACTCACCTTCTTCCATCTTGAAAGTGCCGAGCTTGTACAGCTCCTCGCAACCCAGCACATCGCAGAAGAAATCCACCGCCGTTTCCACATCAGGCACCGTCATGCCGTAGTGGTCGAGACCCCGTAGGCCGGGCATGCCGAGACCGCGCTTTCTCGTCATATAGCTGCTCTTGCTGCCTTCGTTGCTCATTATTTATTTTCCTCTACTCCGCTCGTTAAACCTTCTGCAGAACCTCGAAGCCCTCGAAATTAGGCGGGCCGAGATACATGCCTTCTCTCGATTTGGCCCCTTGATGGGCTTTGCGAAAAGCGTCGGATGTGGTCCAGGCTTCGAATTCCACTTCTGAGGCCCAGACGGAATGAGATGAATAGAGCCGATGGTCTTGGCGCTCTGGCCCCTTCAGAAGCTTGAACTCGATGAAGCCCGGCACGCCCGCCAAATGAGAATCACGGTTCAACCACATCTCCTCAAAATCTCCCTCGCGGCCGAGCGTCACCCGGAATCGGTTCATCGCAATATACATTCGCTATATTTCCTCTGTTTCAAACAGCTATGGGCCTTTGGCCCAATCGCTGCTGTCCATCCAAATTGTCACTGGGCCGTCATTGATTAGACTCACCGCCATCTCGGCACCGAATTCGCCGGTCTCAACGGTGATACCTTGGGCCGTGAGAAGCTGGCAAAAGCGCTCATAGAGTTCGCGTCCCACATCGGGTGCTGCAGCGCGCGAGAATCCCGGTCGGTTGCCACGGCTGAGATCGGCGGCCAGGGTAAATTGGCTCACCACCAGCACTTCGCCGCCCGCATCCAATATCGAGCGGTTCATCTTGCCCTGTTCGTCACGCAGGATGCGCAATTTCCCGATCTTGCGCGCCAGCAATTCCGCTTCCACTTCGCTGTCGCCCTCAACCGCGCAGATAAATATCAGGAGGCCGTAGCCAATTTCGCCGATGACGCGCTCGCCAACTTCGACGCGCGCCTCGCGCACCCGTTGTAAGAGTGCTCTCATGCCGCATTCGCCTCGAACCAGCGCGCATCGGCAAGCACTACCGAAGTCTCGATCTGGCGTTCTGGGATCGTCCAATAGCTGCGCAGCAGGCGGTCTTTGTCCGCCGGGCTGGTTCTTTGGAACCCGTGTTTTTCGTAAAAACCGATGGCCCAAGCGGCGGCGGCCCACGTGCCGATTAGGAGCGGCCGTTCGGCCAATTCGCTGCAACTCGCCAATAAAGCAGCGCCGATGCCTTGGCGCTGGGCCGCAGGATCGACATAGGCATGGCGGATCAGGGTCACGTCTTGTACATCCTGCACCCCCATCACGCCTTGCAGTACGCTCCCCGGCACCTCCGCGCCCTCGAAGCCGTGAAACCGGATGCCAGCGGCAATTTCATCGGCGAGTTCTTGCGCTGGCATGTACGGCTCTTTCCAGCGATCGGCCGGGATGATGCCGCGATAGGCTTCGGCGGCAGCGTTGATCAGCGCCAGAAGCGCATGAAAATCAGCTCCATCGCAGGCGCGAATCACAGCCCATTCTCCCCGGCGGATAAAATCCAACGTACGGCTACAATATGTGAGATTCTATCCATCGGCTCAACGCGCAATAATATTGTTCGAAAAACCGCAATCCGTTCGCCGGTGATTGTGGGGCTATATTTCGCGGCAATCAAAACGAAAAGGCAGGTCTGGCGTGGATGAACTAAACAACAAAGTGGTCTGGGCTATTGGCTCAGGCAGCGGTATCGGCGCGGCGGGCGCGGAAGCGCTGGCCGGTGCCGGTGCGCGGGTGATCTTGTCCGGCCGCCGGCCCGAGCCGCTGGAAGCGGTGGCGGCGCGCATCCGCGCGGCCGGCGGCGAAGCTCATTGCGAGCCGCTCGATATCGCTGATGGCGCGGCGGTCCGCGCGCTCGGTGAAACCCTCATCACCCGCTTCGGGCGCCTCGATATCATGCTCAACAGCGCCGCCATCAACGTGCCTAACCGCGCCTGGGCGGATTATGAAGCGGCCAGTTGGGAAAATCTTATAGATGTCGATATCAAGGGTGCGGTTCATTGTATCGCTGCGGTGCTGCCGCAGATGCGCCGCCAGCGCGATGGTCTGATCATCAATATCTCATCCTGGGCCGGGCGCTATGATTCGGCCATCGGCGGTGTCGCCTACACCGCGTCCAAACGGGCGATGATGGCCTTCACCACCAATATTAATATGGAGGAGGGGCGGAACGGCATCCGCGCCTGCGCCATTTGCCCGGCCGAAGTGCTGACCCCGCTGATCGACAAGCGCGCCGAGCCGGTGCCCGACGCGGTCAAGGCGCGCATGCTCAAGCCAGAAAACCTTGCCGAAACAATTCTCTTCGTCGCCCGCATGCCCGCCGGCGTGTGCATCAACGAAATACTCCTTAGCCCAACCTGGAACCGCGCCTATCTCGGCGACGCCGAGCCGGAATCGCCGTTAAGCTGAACGAATTTCCAAGATCATGCTGTCGAGCTCGCGGCGGAGCGTCTCCGCCTGCTCGGAAACTTCGGCCGCCGCCCTGTTCATGTCGCTCGCCGCGGCGCCGGCTTCGTTCACAGTATCGCGGACGTCGTTGATGTTGCTGGTGACGCACTCCGTCTCGGCCGCGACGTTCTGAACGCCGTCGGAAATATCGCCGGTGGCGGTGCGTTGCTGATCGACCGCCGCCGAGATCGAGGCGGTGATCTCGTGAATTTGATGGACCGTATCGCCGACGGTTTCGATCGCCACGACAGCTTCGCCGGTAATTTTCTGGATGGAGGATATCTGGGTGGAGATATCATCGGTGGCGCGGGCGGTTTGACCGGCGAGAGTTTTCACTTCGCTCGCCACCACAGCAAAGCCTCTGCCCGCTTCGCCGGCGCGTGCCGCCTCGATGGTGGCGTTGAGGGCGAGCAAATTGGTCTGTTCGGCGATGTCGCTGATCAAGCTTACCACTTCGCCGATCGACCGCCCCGCATTGGAGAGACCTTGCACGGTCTCGTTGGTGCGGGTGATTTGATCCACCGCGTTGCGGGCGATGGAGCGGGAACTCTCGACCTGGCGAGAAATTTCAACGAATGAGGCGGCGAGTTGCACGGCGGCGCTGGCCGTCGAATGCACGCCGGAATTCGCTTGCAACGCGGCTTCCGCCACTGCATCGCTCTTATCGCCCGCGGCGCTGGTCGTCCGGCTCATGGCGCGCGAGGTGATTTCCATTTCGGAGGCAGCCGAGGTCACACAGTTCGCCACGCTGCCGAGAGATTTTTCGAACGAATCGGCGATCGTCAACATGGATTGGTGCTTTTCCTCTTCGGCTTTGGCGCGGCTGGCTTCTTGCGCCTCACGCATGCCCTCCATTTCAACCGCGTTGTCTTTAAGAATTTGTACGGCGTCGGTGATCGCGCCCACTTCGTCGCGGCGGGTACGCCTTGGAATTTCGATATCGGTATCGCCGCTGGCAAGCTGTTTGATCGCCCGGGTGATGGTGGCAAGCGGCCCGGTCACGCCGCGTGCGATGAAAACGGCGATCAGTACCAGGATCGCTGCGGCGATGGACAGTGCGATAACAAGGTTGTCGCTCAATCTTTCACCCGCCGCGACCTGTGCGCCGATTACGGTATCGACTTGCAGGACGCCGCGCACATCGCCGAGTTTCCAATCGATCTTCGGCGAGTCCGGGTGACTGTTGTGGCAATTCACACAGCCGTCCGCGACCATGGTATCGGCGATGGCAACGCGCACCACCTCCACACCGCCACGGGTTTCTTGGCGCGAAAACACGCTTGTCGGATTCGCGTTGAGCTGCGTCCAGGCTTCGCGTTGAAATTCGTCGAGCTGGCGCTCTTTGCGGAGCGGAAATGGATAGGCACTGTAGAGCGCGATTCTGGTGTCTTCTTCGCTCAACAATTCGCTTATATCGTGAATAAAGGTTGCCGGCAGAGGAATCGTGTCCGGCTCGGTCTTATGGTTAAAGGAGGGCTTCAGATTGCCATTGGCCAATGCTTTTTTGACGACACTCTTGGTGTAATAGCCGCGTATGGTTTTGAACTGCTTGGCCGTACGGACCGCGGATTCAACGGCGGCATCGCGCGTGTTGTCGGTGACCCAAACCGGCACGACGAACCAAGCGCCGACGATAATGACGATAAGAATGACCGGAACCGGTATTACAAGCCGCCAAGCAACAGTATTTCCCCAGTTAAACATACGGCCTCCTATGCCATAGTCTTAGTCTTCTGCAACGCAATCTAATGCGAAAGTCATATCTATATTAGTTGTGGTTTTGAAAATAATATCGGTACTAAACTAAAGAAGTGTGAATTAAGTGGTATGACCTATCTGTTTGACGGGACCGACGGATGGCGCTATCCAGCGTCGGACAATTCATGTTTTTCCTTGCTGACATAGGCACCGCCATGCTGCGTGGTTTGCCGCCGGAAACGGCGCATAGCATGGCATTGAGCCTGCTGCGCCACGGCTTGACGCCGGCGGCGCGCGGCCCGCTTTTAGCCGCCTTGCGAGTCAAGCGATGGGGGCTCGAATTCTCCTCACCGCTCGGCCTTGCCGCCGGTTTCGACAAGGATGCGGCCGCCTTGGGCGGACTCTATCGGCTCGGCTTCGCGTTCGTCGAGGCAGGCACGGTGACGCCGCACCCGCAAGCCGGAAATCCACGCCCGCGCCTATTCCGGCTTGCTGCCGATGGCGCCTTGATAAACCGTATGGGGTTCAATGGCGCTGGCCTCGACATGTTCGCTGGCAATGTCGCGCGGGCTCGCGCAAGCGCCGTCGTTACGGGGCCGCTCGGCATTAATATCGGCGCCAACCGTGAAGCTGAGAATTTCACCGAGGATTACGTCCGTTGCCTGGCACGGATGGCGCCGCTCGCGGATTACGTCACGCTCAATCTGTCCTCACCCAATACACCGGGCCTGCGCAGTTTGCAGGAAGGTGAAGCCTTGCGGTCTCTACTTGGGCGAGTAAGCGAAACCGTAGCCGGTATGCAGACGCCGGTGCCACTGTTGCTCAAGCTTGCGCCCGAGCTTCAAGGCGCGGCGCTGGCCCAAAGCGTGCACGCTGCTTTGGAATTCGGCATCGCCGGATTGATTCTCTGCAACACCACCCTAGCGCGCCCGGCAGAACTCCGCTCGCCCACCCGGAACGAGCAAGGCGGCTTGAGCGGTGCGCCGCTATGTGCGCCGGCGCTCCGCATGATGCGCGAAGTATATGGCCTGAGCGAAGGCCGCCTGCCGTTGGTCGGCGTCGGCGGCATTGCTTCGGCAGAGGACGCCTATGCCCGCATTCGGGCCGGCGCTTCCTTGCTCCAGCTCTATACCGGATTCATTTATCGCGGCCCGCGTTTGATCGCGGAAATCAATGCGGGTCTCGCCCAGCGTTTGCAGGCCGATAATTTCGATCATATCGAGCAAGCTGTGGGCGTCGACGCATGACGCTCAGCCTGTCGGCGTTGCCCGGGCACTATTGTGTGGTTCGCCTTGACGCCGAGGCGGCGCTGCCGGCATGGTTTTCGCTCGCAGCACCTCTGGCTGCCGCCTGCCGGACGGCGGACGAATTGTCGTTGCTCTGCGCGGAAGAGGACGTGCCGGCGGCGGTGCCGGCTGAGCGCGGATTACGCGCCTTCAAAGTGGCGGGGCCGCTGGATTTTTCGCAAACCGGAATTCTCGCCGCCATCGCCGGCCCGCTTGGCGCAGCGAAAATCCCGATTTTCGCGCTCTCCACATTCGAGACTGACTATGTGCTGGTCCCCGCAGCTCGCTTCGCCGAGGCCGGGGAAATCTTGTCCCAGAGTTTCGACGTTACGGCCTAGGCGGCGTCGACTTCCGCGCGGATTTGCGCCGCCGCCAGGGCGGGGTCTGCCGCGCCGGTGATCGGGCGGCCGATAACCAACGCGCTGGCACCGGCGCGCACCGCCTCGCCCGGCGTCATGACGCGCTTCTGATCCTGTGCGCCGCCGCCTCCGGGACGGATGCCGGGCACGACAATATCGAAGCCCGCGCCGCAGGCGGCACGAATCGCCTCGATCTCGCGCGGACTGGAGACAATACCGTCGATCTCGGCGCGCCGCGCCAGCTCGGCCAGGCGCACTACTTGTTCGCGCGTGGACCCAGCCACGCCCTGCTGCGCCAGATCGCCTTCGTCGAGGCTGGTCAGCACGGTCACCGCCAGCAGACGGGGCGGCGCCAGCGAGAGGCGCGCGGCTTCTTCATGCGCCATCGCGCGCGCGGCGCGCAGCATGTCTTCGCCGCCGCTGGCATGGAGGGTCAAATAATAGGGCGCTAATGGCGCCAGGCTGCGGATGGCGCCGGCCACGGTATTGGGGATGTCATGCAGCTTCATATCGAGGAAGATCGGCAATCCCAGTTTGGCGACCTCGCGGACGCCGTCCGGCCCTTGGGCGGTAAAAAATTCCAAGCCAAGCTTGAGCCCATCCACTGCGCCAGCAATCGATTGCGCCAAGCTGCGCACGGTTTCGAGGTCGGCACTGTCGAGAGCGCAGAAGATGCGCGTACGTTTGTCCATTGCATCGGTCATGCGGCTAGATTATTCAGTGATGTCATGAGCGACAATGCTTCTCACATTACCGCCCGGGCGCTGCTCGATGCGGGCGCATTCTTAATCCGCCCCAATGAGCCCTTTCGCCTCACTTCCGGGCTGCTCGCACCGATTTACGTTAACTGCCGGCTTATCCTCGGCCATGCCCGGGCGCGCGCCGATATCGCCGATGCCTTGGCGGCGGATGTTGCCACACGCGGCGGCGATATTGTTGCCGGTGGCGTCACCGCTGGCGTGCCGTTCGCCACGATGGTGGCTGACCGGCTTGGCCTGCCGCTGACCTATGTCCGCCCGCAGCCGAAAAGCCATGGCACCGGCGGGCAAATCGAGGGCGCCGAAGTGGCCGGCCGTAAAGTCGTGCTGGTCGAGGACCTGATTACCTCAGCCACCAGTATCGCGCTGTTTACCAACGCCTTGCGCGCCGCCGGCGCCACCGTTGACCATGCCTCGGTGGTGTTTGCGCGAATGACCGACGCCGCCCGGCCGGCGCTAGATCAATTGGGTCTCAGCCTAAGCGTTCTCTGCGATATGGAGACGTTGCTGGAGATGGCCCAGGAGAACGGCGTGGCGTCGGTGGCGGCGATCTCCGAGGTCCGTGCCTATCTGACCGACGCAGAAGGCTGGTCGGCCGCGCGATAGAGCATTTCACCTTCACTTGCGTTCACACGAATTGCCCTATCGCTTCTTGATTCAAGCAAATGCGTCGTCGCAGGTGATTCCACCTGCTCGCGATTTGCTCTAGCCGCCGGTCTCGCCGGTAACCACGCCGCGCTCCAGATCAGCGCTCCATTCCGCCATCGAGCCGTCATAGAGCCGCGCCGCTTTATTGCCGAGCAATTCATGCGCCACGAACCAGCCGAGCGATGCCATGTGGCCGGTATTGCAAAAACAGGTAATCGGCTCGCCTTGGGCCGCATCCACCGCCGAAAATAGCTCGGCCAGGGCCACCTCAGTCTTAAACGAGCCGCCCTCGGTCAAGCGGTTGAGCGGTAAATTGCGCGCGCTGGCGATGGTGCCTTTGCGGCGCACTGAGCCGGGCCCGCGTGCGCCTGAATATTGGCTCTCCGGCCGGAGATCAAGCAGCAGGCCACCACTTTCCTGAGCGGCGATAACTTCAGCCTTGCTGGCGATCAAATCAGGGCGAAATGATGCCTTGAACGGCCGGGTTTCTGAGCGCGCCTGGCCGCTTTCGACCGGCGGCGCGGGCAGCGCCATATAGGCTTTCATCCCGCCATCGAGGATCGACACGGCATCGTGGCCGAGCACCTTGAAGGTCCAAAAAACGCGCGCCGCGCCGGCCATCTCGGCAGCGCTCATTCCGCGCGCCACGATGACGACATGGCTGGTATTGGCAATCCCCAGCCCGCCGACCAGAGTTTCTAGATCGGCCACCGGCGGCAGCATGCCGGGTGTGCCGTCGGCGCCGGTGACGCGCCAGCCGGCGCGGAAATAATTGCTGAACACGGCGCCCGGAATATGCGCGGCGGCGAAGTCCTCGGCGCCGTCACCACGGATGTCGAGAAAGCGGACATTTTCGCTGTCGATATGGGAGATCGCCCAGGCGGCGTCGACCAACGGCTCTGCTGCGCTAGCGGTATGGCCCGGAGCAGTGATACAGATCAGCAGCAGCGCTGCGACCCAGTGGAACAGAAAAACTTTGCGCGTAAATATCCGCATGGTGGTTGAGTTTACCCTATTATCCTCCTTTGCTGCGAACTTCGTTAGAAATGGGAGGCAACAAATGCCGCGTCGAGTCATTGCCAATAGCTTCATCTCCGCCACCGCCCTTGCCGTGGCGTTGGGGGTCGCTGCGCCATCGCCGGCGCATCAGTTTTCGGCGCCCGAGGGGGCAGCGCCGGCGATCATCGGGCTGCAGGTCGCTCAGGACGACGCAGCGCCGGAGCTTGCGCCGCAACTCAACGACGCGGCGGAAAAGCTCGAAGAGGCGCCGATTGCTGCCGACGAGCCGGCCTTGGCGCCGCAAGCCGACACGCCCACCCCGAG
>JAQBTG010000068.1 GCA_027624955.1 Pseudomonadota bacterium | reverse complement strand
GTGGTCGTGGCGGACAGGCTTCGGTCCACAACCATGTTAACCAGGAACGTCATCTTCGCAGCCGCCAAAGCTCCAAACTTAACCGCTCGCTCGACCTTGCCGAATGGCGCCAACTCGATGCTTGAAACTACAGGTGGCTCGAAAATTCTGGCACGCCCATATTTCTCTGACGGTACCGGCAATTGAAGTCAGAGCGGTTAACGTGACAATGCTGGATGCGGCATTGTGGTGCTCGCAAACCGCACGCGTTTCTCGCGACCCAACGGAGATGGTCAAATGATTTTTAGCGAACCGGTGTTTAACCCCGGCGGGGATCGGTTCATCGAAATGGAACTTGGAGACGAGATGAGCTTCGATCTCAATTTTCTCGTCCACAGTGTCTCCGGCTTGATCAGAGAGAGTAAGACAACCGGCATCATCGAGATCGTCCCTGAACTCACGTCAATCATGATCAGTTACGATTTCGAACAGATTAGCTACGCCGATGTCGTCAAAGAGATGGCGGCGTTGTTTCACTCTGTCGGCTCGCTTGGGGATCTCGAACTCGACAGCCGCATGTTTTATCTTCCCATTCACTATTTCGACGAATGGACCCGCGGCTGCTATGACGACTATTGCACAAAGATCGCCGAAAAAGAGTGGGATCCCGAAGTCCTGGTCCGCATCAATGGACTGTCTGGCCTCGATCAACTCGCTCAGGTGCATTCCGGAACGGACTATTGGGTGGCGGCACTCGGTTTCTATCCCGGGTTGGTCTCGCTCATGCCGCTTGATCCGCGCTGCCGCCTGACCGCGCCCAAATATAATCCGCCGCGTACTTGGACGCATAAGGGTACCATCGGCGTGGGCGGCGCGCTTTGTTCAATCTATCCGGATAGGACGCCCGGCGGTTATCAGATGATTGCGCGCACGCCTGTTCCGATTTGGGACCCGAACCAAATTTTACCGGCGTTCAAGAAAAGCCTGGCGCTGTTCCGCCCCGGCGATCGCGTCCGCTTCATCCCGGCGACCCGGGAAGAATATGACTATGTCGATCGCAAGGTCGAAGCAGGCACCTATCTCCACAACGTCGCCGAATATCAGCGCTTCTCCATCCGCAATTATCACAACTGGCTCGCGACCATCGACGAGTCGGTGCGATTTTAGGCGCGTTCATGCTCGAAGTAATCAAGCCAGGTCTGGAAACCAGTGTGCAGGATATGCCGGGCCGTATCGGATATTGGGAGCAGGGCTTCCCGTTTTCTGGACCAATGGATTTTTGGTCGTTTCAGCTTGCCAATCTCCTGGTCGGCAACGCGCCCGGGGCAGCGGGCCTCGAATGCCAATTCACCGGCCCGACGCTGCGATTTCAGCGCGATGCGGTGATTGCCGTGACTGGCGCGGATATGGCTCCCCTGCTCGACGGCGAGCCGGTGCCGATGTGGCAGAGTTTTACCGTGCGCGCCGGCCAGGTCCTGAGCCTGAGCTTCGCCCGCATTGGCGCGCGGACATATTTGGCGATCGCGGGTGGTATCGATACGCCCCCGGTCTTGGGGTCACGCGCCACATTCCATCAGGCGGGGATCGGCGGCATGGCGGGTCACGCGCTGAAGAAAGGACAGATGGTGCCGGTGGCAATGGGCGACAGCAAGCCTGGATGGACAGTTGCGCACAAATATCGCCCGCCGCTGACAGGTGAGCGGAGCTGGGAGATCGAAGTCGTCCCAGGGCCCAACGACGATTGGATCGACGCCGCAGGGCACACGCGTTTTCTATCGAGCGATTGGACGTTGCAAGCGCGCAGCAACAGAACCGGCTTTCGTTTGGCTGGTCCGGAGTGGACGTTTGCCGAACGGGCTTACAACAAGAATTCGGAGCACGGCGAACACCCGTCGAACATATTGGATCATGGTTACCCGGTAGGGGCAGTCAATCTGTGCGGCCAGACGCCGATCATCTTGGTGTGCGACGCACCAAGTACGGGCGGTTTCATCAATCCCTACACCGTGCCCTCAGCGGTGTTTTGGAAGCTCGCCCAGTCGCGGCCCAACGATATTTACAGGTTCAAATCGATATCACTTGATGCAGCGCAGGAAATGCGCCGCCGCGTAAATCGCATGTGCACAGTCGATTGTATCGAATCGGCATAGAGGCCCGTCTGAACCGCGCTAGCTCGGGCATATCGATTTATATGCTTGAACGGCCGCCTCCAAGCCGGAGCGCGGGCTAGTCAAAATCGGCACCTCAATGTCCTGGCACCGCGCGAGCGCGGGTGCCATTGAAGCCTGTGCCAGGACGATCACATCGCTGTCCGTCGCGGCGCGGCGCAAGCCCTCCGCGATAATGGTCAAATAGCCTTCCGTGTCACCTTCCATGAGCTTGGCGCGCGCCTCTTCAAAAACGACAGGTCTTAAATCTATCTCCTTGCCCGCGCGCGCGGCGGCTTCGCTAAGAAGGTCCAGCGTCGGCCCCAGAGTGGTTGAAAGTGTCGCTGCAACGCCGATCCGCGTGCCCCCGCGAACCGCCGCCTCGGCCATAGGGCGGTCGACGCGCATCACCTTCGTTGCCGTCAACTCAGCCGCGTCGTCGGCGCCGGGTCCCACCGTCGAGCAGGTGCACAGCACCACGGCGGCCCCGTTCTCCGCTTCTTTGATGATGGCTTCGGCGGTGCGCCGCCTGATGTCGGCAGTAACCTCGCCGGCGGCGAGCGCCTCCTTCAGCAGGTCTTCGTGCATTACGTGGCGGATCGGAATATCCGGCGCCAATTCGCCAATAAGCGCATCAAAAGTTTCGATGTTGGCGGGAATCGTGTGAACGAGCGCCAGAACGGGCTCTGTCATTTCTGGTTACCTCTATATGTCGTTCCAACCAAAGCGCTGTCCTACGTATGACCCAACCACGATAAGGCTACCACGTCGCCTCAGATGATTTCTCACGAGCAACCGCGACGGTATCATGATCGCGTATTGATCGAAAGTATGAGCCTGCAATCTCGATCAGCCCGATTTGAGTGGTCCGGTTTGAATGTGAGTGCATGACCCGATTTTGATACATCGGAACAATGGCCCGCGTGGGGGACGAAATGCTAAATGGCGAGGTATTCTATTCACCCAAAGAGGCGCAAATTATCATCGATTAATGGAGAAAACATTACAACATGAGGAGCCCGCACAATGATTTGGGCTTCCTCACGGCCGACGCGGTACTTTGCGCCAAGAACGGTCAAATCACACCCTGTGGCTATTACAACATCGAAGGGATGGTGAAACGCATCCGCTCTGCAAAGGGTCACATGTTGTCGTGCAGCACCTGATGAATGCACGCGGCAGGGGCGAAGGCGACATGGTCGACGTCGCCGCGCGCAGCACGATGGACGAACTTGCGGCGGGCAAAGCTCTGAATTTCTAAGGCAATGCTTCTAAGGCAATACGATCAAATCGCTGAGCGCTGAAACGTATCGGACGTGGCGCCAAAGCGATCTCAGGGCCTACGCCATCATGGCCGCGCGCGCACGTAGTCGCGGTGAGCTAATACCGCGCCCCTTTCGACGCCTCGTCTAGCCATCGCGCAGCCGGCGGGTCTCGGCTTCATCGACGGTAAAATCGATGCCATTGGCGGCCTTTAGCAGCGCCACCTTGTAGACCGACCTGGCGCGCTCCGCGCTCAACCATTTGCGGTTCACGTCTTCGGCAACGCTCTGCGGATCGCGGGCCTCCGGTTCGCCGTAGCCGCCACCGGCGGCGCTGCGGTAGACCATCGATTCATCCGACGTGTGCCGTGCTTCGTGGAAGGAAGGGAGCGGCTCGTCGTCGCCGTTTGCCGAGCGCCGCCAATTGCCCGATGGCGCGCCGGCATGGCCGCCGAAAACGCCCTGCGCCGGGTTGGTATCACCATCGCTGCAATAGAACACGGCACAATCACCGCTGAGTGACCGGTAGGCGCCTTCCGTCGCCGGTGCTCCGTTCCAGCGTCCCGCTCCCATCGAATCCGTCGCCACACGACGGGATTCCATCAAGATGGGATACTGCGCTTCATCGATCTCGATGGAATCCAACACCAGAACGCCGCCGCCGTTGGGCGCTTCATACGTGAGCCAACCGTCGTGGTCGTGGGTTCCCGGCCCACCCGAAAGGCCGACGCAAAACTGATTGACGTAGGGAATCGATGCGCCGTCGCGGTCGTCGACGCCAGAGACAACGCCCATGCCGGAGCTGAAGTCGCCGCCGCCCTCGGCAAGCCCATGCGGCTCGCCCATCTTAGCAAAGCAGCATTGAACGGCGTTGATGAGGCGATCGTTGACATTGGTCGTCGCGACCGAGGTGCCGGCAGGAAAAGTCGGGCGCCCGACGACGCAGCCGTCGCGTAGATGGACGTCGATCCGGTTTGCGCTGCCGGCATTATGCGGGATCGTCGCATCGAGATTATAAAAGACGCCGATCAGACATGATCCGCGCGCACAGGCTTCGGACAGATTCACGCCGCCGGGCACACAATCCGGATTGTCGCGCAGGTCCACTGAGATGCGCCCGGCATCGGGATCGACCGATACTTCGGCGGTGATGGGGATTCCCGCATCCGCAACGCCGGGTATCGGGTCATGCGTACTGGTATGGCGCCAGGTGCCGGCCGGCAGTTCACGGATTGCCGCTGTCGCACGGCGCTCGCCATAATTCATCCACGCCTCGATGAACTCACGGATCGTGGCAATGCCGTAGCGCGTCACCAATTCATGGAGACGCCGTTCGCCGATGCGGCAGGCGCCCACTTGCGCGCGGTAATCGCCGTACCAGATATGCGGCGAGCGAATCTTGTGGAGGCCGATGCGGACGATGTCATCCTTGTCGCGGAAGTCTTCCTGGATGCGGACGCAAGGGAAATGCACGCCCTCCTGATAGACGGTCGCGGCATAAGGCAGATAGGTTGTGGGCTCGGGCGCGCCCACATCGGCGTGATGCGAGCGTGCCAAGACCCAGAAAAGTGGCTCGCTACCAGCAAAAACAGGGACGCAAAGCGTCATATCGGCATGATGCGTGACACCGAGATACGGGCTGTTGTTGAAGAATGCGTCGCCCTCCTTGACGTCGTCGAATAGCTCGGTGATTGGCCGTGTCGTCAGGTCGAGCGCACTGACGTGGATCGGCATCGCTTCTTCAACGCAGATTAACCGGTGATCGTAGGTCAGAATTCCGCACGACATATCTCTGGCGTTGGTAATGACCGCCGAGCGGCTGGCGCGCATGACGGTGTTGCTCATTTCGCGAATGATGGCTTCAAGCCGGCGAGAAAGCACCGCCAACAGGATCGGATCGAAATCGGCGTTCTCATTTTTTACTGTCATGCGCCGGGCCCCGATTGTATCGGCGATTCTGTCGGTTCCACGCAGCAATTTCCCTGGCCGTCGATGGTTGCCCGCTGCCCGGTGTGTATCAGCACTGTCGTGGTTCGACTATCGAGTATCGCCGGCCCGTCGATCGATTCGCCCTCGCCAAGAGCATCGGCGTTAAAAACCGGAAGTGCCTGAAACGCCCGCTCGGCACCGATATAGACCTGCCGGGTTGGGAGCGGTGGTGGGCGTCGCGTCCGATCCCGAACGTCGCCCACACTCACGGCGTCACGGAGCCCAACGGCGCGGACGGTCCAGGTGGTAAATTCGACCTCATCCGCTTCATTCTTGATCGTGTAGATTCTCTCGTGCATCCGATGAAAGGCGTCAGCCAGCACCGAGATATCGCTTTCGCGAAGCTGTGCGTCGTCAAACGGCACGTCGATCTCCCACGATTGATATTTGTAGCGTGCTTGAAACGCGTAGGCGAAGCGGCGTTGAGAGGGCGGCACATCCGCGCGCTGCAAAAATTCATCGCCCTGCACGCGCAGCCGGCGCAGCGTTTCATTCACGGCATCCAGTTGAAAATTTTCGCTACTCGTCGGATGCGTTGCGGAGGCCTCGCCACGAATGTCTGAAACGAGTCCGCCATACGCGCTGAGCCCGGCGGCAAACCGCGGCACCATGAAGCGGGCAATTCCCAACGCGCGGGCCATCTCACCGATATGGCAGCCAGTCGCACCGCCGCCTGCGACAAAATAGCTGTCGCGCGGATCAAGACCTTCATTGACCGTAATATCCTCAATAGCGGCAATCATGTTCTCATTGCTGGTGACGTGGATCGCGTAGGCCGCCTCCTCGACTGAGAGGCCAATGTGCTCGGCGATCGGCACTATGGCGGCGCGCGCGGCGTCCGGGTCGAGGGTCACGCGCCCGCCGAGAAAGTAATCCGGATCGAGTATCCCGAGAACTAAATTGGCGTCGGTCACAGTCGGCTGATCGCCACCATGGCCATAGCAGGCCGGACCGGGAACAGCGCCGGCGCTTTTTGGTCCGACGCACAGCAGTCCGCCGGAATCGACCCAGGCGATACTGCCACCGCCGGCACCAACGGAGCGCACATCAATCTTCGGTAATCCCAGCAAGTCATCATTGATCATCGCTTCGGTCGTGACGATAAGGCGGCCTGAGCGGATCGCGGATACATCGAATGTGGTCCCGCCCATGTCGATGACGACCATGTCGGGTTCGTCACAAAGTGTTTGAGCCGCAACCGGTGCCAGCGTCGGCCCGCTCATGACGCTGTAAATCGGTTGCCGGGCTATTTCTTCAACAGTCATCATACCGCCGATGCAATTCGCAACCAGCAGAGAGCCGGTGAATCCGGCATCCCTTACAGCTCCTTCAATCCGCTCAAGATAGGCCGGCATGACACCGGTTAAGGATGCATCGATCGCAGCGGAGATGGTACGCCGATATTCACGCGGTATTGGGTTTAGTTCGTGGCTCAGCGTGACCGCAATATCCGGCCAGAGTTCATGGATAATTTCCCGCACGCGCCGCTCATGTGCCGGTGCGATGATAGACCATAGCAAACTCACCGCTACGGCATCGACCGGACAGGATTGTAGATACTCTACCGCATCGCGGACATCGGCCTCGTGCAGCGGAATCAGCTCGTTGCCGCGCGCATCGATTCGGCCGCGCACCTCGCAGGTGCGGTTGCGCGGCACAAATGGCTTGGGATAGTCGAGTTTCCAATCGAACGCCCGCTTGCGCGGCGCTTCACGCAGAGTCAGAACGTCCGGATGGCCTTCGTTACAGATCAGGCCGACCCGTGCGGTCCGGCCTTCGATAAGCGCATTCGTCGAAACTGTAGTGCCGTGAACGATTGTGCTGGTCGCCTTAAGAAACGCACTGAGATCTAGCTCCGCTTCTTCTGCCGCGAGCTGAAGCGAATCCATGAATCCGCTCTCGAACGCCGGGGGGGTCGATGCCGCCTTATAGATATCGAGGCCGCGTTCACTCGCGACCACGCAGTCAGTAAACGTACCGCCAATGTCGATGCACACGGAAAAGCGTGATGCCAATTTGTTTATCTCCTATCGTCTGCCGGCGAATTTTCGAAAATATAGCACACAGCCGGACGCGGCTGTTCTGTTGTATGACGCCACGTCCGGTAAATAGTTATTCGTTCGCTGTGGCGCTTTGCCGTTATCCCGAATTTGCTCCGACGAAGTCCAGTTGATGGAGGCGACTCTGGCGTTCAGGGGCGATTAGCCATAAAGGAGACCACAAACATCGAGCTATTTCTCAACGCTATAATTTGGCGCTTGCTTGACGCACGGCCTTAATGATTCCAGCAGAACTCCCGTCACCGTCGGCAGACCACACACTCATAAGGCCTACCACTGAGCGCGGGCGTCGATCGGCCAGATATCTACAAGCGTGTCGCCGCGCACACAATGATAGGCGTTGTAAAGATTGAGCGTCGCGTAGCAATGCGGTGTCACGCATTCGAGCACCTCGCCGACGCCTGGGCGCGGGCTACCTGGCTTCGTCGTGACCCGCCCGAGATCATCGCCGATGAGCTCGTATAGTGCTCCCGCCGCAGGACCCGACAAGATGCGCGGCGCGAGCTCCTCTCTCGCGAATTCCTTGAGCCCGGCATCGGTGACGACATACCCCGGATTGCTGGCGCTAATCACAGTGGTGCGCACAAAGAGCGCAACTTCAAAGGGATGCGGCATTTCGCGCTCGAACGCGGTGTCGATGTAATTGACGTCCATGAATATGTAAGTGCCGGCTTGGTTTTCCGTGAGCACACCCTGCGGGGGGTCAATCTCGTAGGTGCCCGACCCACCGCCCGTCACAATCGCTGGCGTCAAATCATTGGCGGAGAGGCGCTCCACGAGCCGCGCAAGCGGTGCGACGCACGCGGCTTGGAGCCGGGCGCGCTCGTCATAGTCCGGCGTGTTCTGCAGACCGCCATGATAGCCCTGCAGCCCGGCGAATTCGGCGCCCTCGATCTCGGTGATATGCTTGGCGAGCGCAATCGCCGCGTCCTCATTCACGATCCCGGTGCGCCGGCCGCCAACCTCGAAATCGATGAGCATTTGCAGCGGAGCGCCGGTGCTGCGAGCTGCCTGCGCCAGTTGGTCCACGTTCGCAGCGTTATCGACCGCGACCAGAAGGCCCTTGGCGTGGGTGTTGAGCGTCGCAAGCCGAGCAATTTTGGGCTCACTGACGACTGACGAGAAAAGGAGCACGCCCGGCACCCCGCCATTGGCCATCACCTCGGCTTCCGCTAGCGTCGCACAACAGACGCCAAGCGCTCCGGCAGCGACTTGGCGTTTCGCGATCTCGATCGATTTGTGGATCTTGGCCACCGGCCTCAGCCCATGGCCGCTCTCACGCGTGCGTGCCGCCAAGTGAGCAATGTTCCGCTCCAACCGATCAAGATCGAGCACCAGCGCCGGCGTGGACAGTGCCGCTCGCGAACCCTCAACGCCTATCAACGGCTCGTTGGGGCCGAGATCTCCGAACGAATGCATGTGTTGGCTCCAGCTCTTAATGAATCTGTTGGCGTGCCCATGTTAGCGCGGGCGCCGAAGAGACCCTCAGCCGAAGAAGCATACTTCCTTTATGTGAAGACTAACAGACGGCACCGTCAGAGGAACGTGAGCGTGCCACAAAATCGATCCCCCTGTAGTTTCAAGCGGCATTTTGACGCCATTTGGGAGCGGCGAGCGAGCGATTGAGTTTGAGGATTTGGCGGCTGCGAAGATGACGTTCCTGGTTAACATGGTTGTGGACCGAAGCCTGTCCGCCACGACCACTTCCGGTCGAACGTATCGTTTCATCGCTTTGTGCATAAACCGCAATGCAGCCTTGCGATCTCTCTGTTTGGTGACAAATGACTCCAGCACTTCGCCTTCGTGATCGACCGCCCGCCAGAGGTAACGCAGTTCGC
>JAQBTG010000067.1 GCA_027624955.1 Pseudomonadota bacterium | reverse complement strand
TGCGCGTCGACGAGAAAGAGAAACTCACAATGCGAGTTCCTTTGCATTTCACTAATGAAGAGACGGCTATCGGCGTGAAAAGCGGCGGCGTAGTGTCGCACGTCATGACCGAGCTAGAGGTTTTATGTTTCCCGCGCGATTTGCCAGAGTACATTGAGGTAGACGTGGCGAAAATGGACCTCGGCGATACGCTGCATCTTTCGGATATTACGGTACCGAGCGGCGTCGAAATCGTGTCGCTGCTGCAAGGCGGCGATGACGCGCTGCCGGTCGTCTCTATCCATTTGCCACGAGCTGGAGCCGAAACGGACGCAAAAGAAGAAGCCGACGAGGGAACGGACTCGACTGAGTAACCACAAGCATTGCCTGGGCTCGATTCAGGTTTTACTGTGTGGCTAAACCGTTCGGCATAGAGCTGATTGTTGGCTTAGGAAATCCGGGCGAGCAATACGCAAAAACGCGGCATAATGTCGGCTTCTCGTTTGTCGATAGTCTCGCTTGGAACAATTCCGCGCGATTCAAATTCGAGACTAAATTTGGCGCCGAGATTTGCCGCGTTTCGATTTCCGATCGAGCTGTCTGGTTGTTGAAGCCGCAGTCCTATATGAATAATAGCGGTAGCGCTGTGGCTAGCTTCGCTGCGTACTACGGGCTGGACGCTAAACAAATATTGGTGGTTCACGACGAGCTTGGGCTTGCATGCGGATGTGTCCAAATAAAGGTCGGTGGCGGGCATGGTGGGCATAATGGCCTGCGTGACATTGCGCTACATTTCAATAGCCAGTTCGTGCGCGCTCGGATCGGAATTGACCATCCCGGGCACGGACGAGACGTCGCCAATTACGTGCTTAAAGCGCCGCCGAAAGACCAACATCAGCGGATCGAAGCCGCCGTCTCATCACTACTTTGGGAGATCGAGGCGCTCGTTGACGGTGATTTCGACCAGGTTTCCACAAGACTTCAGTCGCAAACGAAATAAGTTGACGAGAGATATCAGCAATGGGTTTTAAGTGCGGAATCGTTGGGATGCCGAATGTCGGCAAATCGTCGCTGTTTAATGCCTTGACTCACTCGGCGATTGCGGCCGAAAACTATCCCTTTTGCACTATCGACCCGAATGTCGGTGTTGTCCATGTCCCCGATCCGCGCCTCGACAAAATCGCATCGATCGTGAACCCCAAGCAGGTACTCCCTGCAACGATGGAGTTTGTTGATATTGCAGGTTTGGTCGCAGGCGCCTCCAAAGGTGAAGGCCTGGGCAATCAGTTCCTTGCCCATATCCGCGAGACACAAGCTGTTGCTCACGTCGTGCGTTGCTTTCATGATGATAACGTTGTGCATGTTTCGGGCCGGGTCGATCCGCTAGCGGACGTTGAGATCATCGAAACAGAACTTGCGCTTGCCGATCTCGAAACGATGACTCGTGCGCTAGACAAGGCGCAAAAGCTAGGTCGCTCAGGAGACAAGTCCGCTCAAGTACTTATCCAGCAACTGCAAAGCATATTGGAAGGCTTAAACGAGATGCGACCCGTGCGTGCGCAAGATCTCAACGAGGCGACGCTTGCGAACATTAAGTCATTTAATTTACTAACGGCTAAGCCGGTGGTTTTCGTGGCTAATGTCGACGAGGCCGCTTTGGACGGCAACGACATGTCAGCGGCGGTTGCACAATACGCTCGTAATCAAGGTGCCGAATGTGTCGTTCTTTGCGCGGCGCTCGAAGCAGAACTCGCGCTGTTGGAGGATCTCGAGCGTGAAGAATTTCTGGGCGAAATGGGGGTAAGTGAACCCGGGCTTAACCGATTTATTCGCGCCGGCTACCAACTTCTTGGCCTGCAGACATATTTCACTGCCGGACCGAAAGAGTGCCGCGCCTGGACAATCCGAAAAAATGAGACAGCACCAAAAGCTGCAGCGGTCATCCACACGGACTTCGAAAGAGGTTTCATCCGCGCGGAAGTGATCGGCTACGATGATTTTATCGAGTACAACGGGGAATCCGGCGCTCAGAGTGCGGGACGTCTTCGTTTGGAGGGTAAAGAGTATCTCGTCTCCGACGGCGACGTGATGCATTTCCGTTTTAACGTTTAAACAGAACATCGGATTCCGGTGGATTTCACCGGACAGACAAAACCCCGTTTAACCTAGCGTTTGCGGGGTTTTTTGTTCCTTGCTGATCCATGGTTATCCATTGCGAGCCGGGTATAAACCGGGTACGATACCGGGTATGGAGTCAAAACCGGGCATCAAATAACCGGGTATGACTTGAGCCACGGAGAATAGGCCATGCTGACCGATACCCAATGCCGTACCGCAAAGCCCAAGGGCAAGCCCTACAAGCTCACAGATGGCAAGGGGCTGTATCTGGAAATCAAACCCAACGGGGTGAAGGCGTGGCGCTACCGCTTTGAGTTGCGCGAGGGCGATGTTGCCAAGGAAAGCATATTTGCCATCGGTGACTACGCCATCGCACCAAGCGGAGAAACGCCGGAGGAGGGGCAGGCAAGGCGGGCGGGCCGGCGATTTACCCTGGCCGAGGCGCGGGATGAACGCATCAAGGCACGGGCGCTGGTCAAGCAGGGAATCAACCCGGCGCACAACCGGCAGCTTGAACGCATCAAACGCGAACACGAAAACGCCACGACATTCGAGGCCGTAGCGAACGAATGGCTGGCCTTGAAAGATTGGGAAGAAGTTACCAAGAACCGGCGACTGGACATGCTCACCCGCGTGGTGTTCCCGAAGATCGGATCACTGCCGGTCAAGAGCATTACCCCGGCGCACATTCTGGATGTGCTGAATACGTCGGCAAAGAAGAACGGCTTGACTGTTGCGGCGGAAGCCAAGCGCACGATGTCCGGGGTCTTTGAATTGGCGGTTTCCACTCTGCGGGCACAGTCCGATCCTGTGTACCCAGTGCGCAAGGCATTGCCGGCCAACAAGACCCAGCACAAGCGCCCACTCGATTCCGCCGAGATTGGTCAGTTGCTGCGCGACGTGGAAGGGCATGGCGGTCGCTATGAAACCATCACCGCGTTTCGCCTGATGTGGCTGACGCTCTGCCGCCCAAGCGAAGCGGTTGAGGCGCGGTGGGATGAATTCGACCTCGACGCGGCGGTCTGGCGGATTCCGGCGGAGCGGATGAAAAAGCGCAACGAACATGCGATGCCTTTGCCGACTCAAGCCGTCGAAATGCTACGGGCGCTGCATGGCCTCACTGGCCGTCATGTTTATCTGTTCCCGCATCGTGATGACCGGACGAAACCGATGGTCGGCGCTTCATTGCGCACCATGCTCAACGCTCTAGGCTGGGGCAAGAAATACAGCCCACATGCCACCCGAACCACCGGAAGCACGCGACTCAACGAGTTGGGGTTTGCTTCCGATTGGATCGAGCGCCAGTTGGCGCATGCCGAACCCAACGCAGTGCGGCGAACCTACAATCATGCCGAATACTTGGGCGACCGCGCCAAGATGATGCAGCAATGGGCGGACATGCTGGATACGTGGAAGAAGAGCGACGATAACGTGACGCCGATCAAGAAAGCGGTGGCATGACGGTTTGCCGCGCCTAGCCCGACGGGGCGAAAACCGGGAACCCTTACCCGGCTGGCGTGGCACCCAATCAAGGGCGGCGCGAAAGGGCGTGATGATGGATTTTCCGGCATATGTCCCGGCGGCAGTCCGGGCGCACATAACAACATTTATCGAGGGCGATTCTTGGTCGGCTATGGGGTGGCAAGAATCCCTAGCGAGTGCCGAGCGCCAGTTAGCCGAAATCGACGGGAAGATTGAAAGCTGCATCCGATGGGGAAAGGATGATTACCTGCCCGGCCTGAGAAACGGTAGGGCGGAAGCGGTAGCGCATCGGGATAGGCTGGCGGGCGACGTGGATTGCTTGCAACGGCTGGGGCACGATGCGCGGATGCGCGATGCCTTCGCGCTACTGACCCGCGAATTTACCGACGATAAGCAATGGCGGAACTTCATCTATGCGGCATGGGCGGCGCGGGTAGATTTTGCGAAATACCGCGACAGGTTAAAGCGAGCGGCGGAACTGAAAGGAGATATAGCCGACGCGGCGGAAACACTGGCGAAGCTGATCCGCCAATTTTCCGAAACTGGCATCAATGGGCCGGGCGAGTTTTATTCAATCCCCGATCTACTGCGGCAAACCGATAACCACGAAATGCAGGGGCATAATCTGGCTATGTGGCGATCCATGCGCCAGCATGTTCTAGGCGACCTGCCGAGGAAGGATATTCCAGAGGCGAAGCCAGCGGAGGAAAGCGGCGAACCGCCAACCGTTGAAATAGTGCGAGTGTTTCTCGTACCAGAAGAAAAAGCGGAAATCGACCCGAAGGAAGAGGCGCGAAATATGTTGCGCTACTCATGGGGAACTGCCCCCGACTTTTCCGCGTTACTTGGCACGATGGCGAATGCGGCGCGAAGTTTCAAGCCGAGCGTATCGGGGATGATCGGGGCGGCGATTGAGTCCCGGCAACGAAGCGCGAAAACGGAATACCTGCGGGCCTTCGGCAACCTATTGACGGATGTTCATGGCTTCGCACTGACGACGCCAATCATGCAGGCAATGGCATTCGTGGCGAACGTGGTTATTAACACGCCCGACGTTGATGTGACCCATGACGACGTGCGGAAAGCCCTTGCAAAGCTAGGTGGAGAGCGGCCGGAAAACTCAGGAGAAAAATAGCAGGCGACTTTTCCAGAGCGGCGGAAAACTCAACACCTGAAAACCTGCGGAGTATCTTCGATTTGCATTAACGGAAAACGGAGAATGCACCCGTCTTAACTTGGATAAGGACGGATGCAATGATCCAACTACCTGAAACCGGCTTTGTTCGCTTGCCGCAAATAATTGGCGACCCCAAAGCGGAACCGCCAATCCCCCCGATCATCCCGGTAAAAAAATCCTGCTGGTGGGCCGGTGTTAGATCCGGGCGCTTCCCCCGGCCGGTGAAATTCGGCCGGTGCACCATGTGGAAGGTTGAGGACATCAAAGCTCTGATTGCATCGGCGTAGGGGGCGGAGATGACCACAAAAACAGAGGGCCGAAACGGTGGCGACCGTCCGACCCCAAAGACTACCGATAGCCCCAATCATACCGGAATCGACCCGCTTGCGGGATGGTTCAGCCTTGCCAAATCGAGCCGCATTACCCGCCAGCAAAAGCGGGGATGGCAGAGAGGGGCGCGGCGATGATGAACGATATTGACCGAATCCGCGAAGCCCTGCAATTCATCTCAACCGGTGGGCATGACGAGCGGTTTCGCATCGGCTGCATGGTGAAGTCAGAATTGGGTGCCGCCGGCCGCGACCTGTGGGACGAATGGCGGGATGGCCGTGGCGACGATGAGGCTGCATCCGTTTGGAAGAGTATCAGCGAAACCGGGGCGCTGAAGATCGGCACCCTGTTCCATGAAGCCAAAGCGAACGGCTGGCGCGATGATGGAACCTACGCCAAGCCGACACCCGAAGAGCTTGTCGTGAGGCGACGCATAGCGGAGGAACGCGTCGCAAAAGACGAAGCCGAGATAGCCCGAGAACGTGCTGACACGGCATCGAGGGCGGCGGCGATCCTGAAAGCGGCGACCGAAGCGAAAGTCGATAACCCGTATCTGGTACGCAAGCGGGTTCCCCCCGTGGCAACCCTGCGGGAGATCGAAGCGGGCGCGGCGGCGGCGATTTTGGGCTACGCGCCAAACTGTCGCGGCGACCTGCTGACCGGGCGTTTGCTGGTGGTTGCAGTCAAACAAGGCGATGGTATATCAACGCTGGAACTGATTGACGGCGACAAGCGCAAGGCGGCACTGGCCGGGCGTGGTAGCAAGGTGGGCGGATATTGGGCAACCGAACGCCTGCCCGATGGCGATGGCGCGGGCCTGACCCTGCTGATCGGTGAAGGCGTGGCGACCGGGCTATCGGCATCGGAAGCTACAGGACACCCTGCCATCGCGGCGCTATCGTCGGGCAACCTGCCAACGGTGGCGAAGGCGATCCGCGAACGCTACCCGGCGGCGGCTCTGGTGATTCTGGCTGATCTGGTGAAGGCGACCGGCGAACCCGATCCCCATGCAATCGAGGCCGCAAAAGTCGGCGCTGGCAGGACGGCAATTCCCGACTTCGGCAGCGACCGCGATCCCGACATGACCGACTTCAACGACATGATGATTCTGGATAGAGCAGAAGCCGTAGCGCGGGCCATAGCGAACGCGACGACACCGGCAAGGGGCGATCATCAACCCGGCAACGATGACGCACCAGCGGACGATGCTGAGGGCAACGGCTGGCCTGATCCGCACCCACTGGCCTCGAAGATCGAGCCAGAATCCTATCCGCAGGATGCCCTGCCCCTGCCAATTCGAGCGGCGGTGGAAGAGGTTGTGAGCTTCGTCAAGGCACCTGTTCCGATGGTGGCATCGTCGGCGCTGGCGGCGCTTTCGCTGGCGATCCAAGCCCATGCCGATGCGAAGCGGCTTGAGAAACTGCACGGGCCTGTCGGGCTGTTCATTTTGGTGATTGCCGATTCCGGAGAGCGGAAATCAACCTGCGACGGTTTTTTCACTAAGACCATCAGCGACTATGAAGAAGCGCAGGCCGATGCGGCGAAGCCGGCGCTGAAAGATCACCGGGCAGCCATTGAGGCATGGGAAGCCAAGCGCGGCGGCGTGAAGGAAAAAATCCGCCAACTCGCCAAAGAGCAGAAATCGACTGCGGGTATGGAGTCGGCCCTGCGCGATCTGGAACACGACAAGCCGGAACCGCCAAGAATCCCCCGCCTGCTGTATGCCGATGCAACCCCCGAAGCACTGGCCTATGGCCTGGCGAAGCAATGGCCGTCGGCTGGCGTCGTCTCTGCCGAGGCAGGAATTGTTTTTGGCTCGCATGGCATGGGCAAGGATTCGGTCATGCGGAATTTGAGCTTGCTGAATCAGCTATGGGACGGAAAAAGCCTGACCATCGACCGGCGATCAACGGAATCCTTCACCGTGCGCGGTGCGCGGCTCACCATGGCGTTGCAGGTTCAGGAACCGACCTTGCGTGAATTCTTCACCCGATCTGGAGCGCTGGCGCGTGGCACGGGATTCCTTGCTCGCTTCCTTGTGGCGTGGCCGGAATCGACGCAAGGGATGCGCCAAATCGACCCCGATGCACCCGACGGGCCAGCCACCTGGCCGCACCTTGCCGCATTCCATCGGCGCATTGCCGCAATACTGGATCAACCTGTTCCCATTGACGAGGACGGCGCGCTGACCCCGCCCATGCTGCACCTGACCCCGGAAGCAAAAGCGGCGTGGGTGGAATATCACAATGCCATCGAGAGCGAGCTATCCTGTGGTGGCGAGCTGTACGACGTGCGGGACGTGGCAAGCAAATCTGCCGACAACGCGGCACGGCTGGCGGCGTTGTTCCAGATGTTCGAGGGAGCGGGCGGTGCTATCGGCCTTGCGGCATTCGAGAGTGCGAGCCTCATTACGGCCTGGCACCTCCACGAATCCCGGCGCTTCTTCGGGGAGCTGGCGTTACCGGCGGAACTGGCGGACGCGGCAAGGTTGGACGGATGGCTGATCGAGCATTGCCGGCGGGAGCGGACGCATCTTGTCTCGACCCGTGAAGCCCAACGACTCGGCCCGATCCGCGACAAGGAAAAGCTGGCAGCGGCGCTGCGGGAACTGGAAGAGCTTGACCGCGTGCAGGTGGCGCAAGAGGGGCGGCGGAAAACCATCAAGGTGAATCCGGCGCTGGTTGGGGTGGTGCCATGAGCCTACTATCCAGACTTCGGGATAAGCAGGCCGGCAAGATTGCGACTGCGACACCTGCGACTTTTGCGACACAAGCAGGGAGTGAGAGGAGAACTGTCGCAAGTGTTGCAACTGTCGCTGTCGCAAAGTTCCCCCAAGGGCAAACCGCATCCGCGCCAAAAGTTGGCACTGGCGACACGGCGACCGCTTCCCGCTGGTGGCTGATTCACTACCCCGACCGCGATCCGATGGAAGTGGCCTGCTGTCCCGAGGCGACCCATGCTGAGATTCTGGAACGGCACCCGGATGCGGTAGCGGCGGAACCTTTTACCCCGGCCATTAGGCAAACATCGGCACCGATGACCGCCAGAGAGGAAACGGCGGTCAGGGAATGGCTGGCACTGATCGAGGAAACTGACCCGGCGACCGTTGCCGAAGTGATCGGTAAGTGCCAGCGGGATGCGGATGCGCGGGAGTATTTCACCGGGCGGGCGGCGGCGGAATTGCCGAAGTCTGACCCCTTCCCTGATGACCGGCGCACCTGCGACCAATGTGCGAACCTGATCGCCCGGCGATGCCAAGCGGCGAAACGCGGCGAGATCGTGGCGAGCCGGAACTATGAGCCGATCCGCGACCTGCCCCGGCGCTGTGAAGGCTATGCGCCGGGGGCGGGTGACACAGATCGACGACATGGCCGGGAACGCTGGCCGGGACTAATCCAGAAAGGAAGCGAATGATGGCAAGCAAACTGAAGAAACCGGCGGCACCGAAGACGGAGGCATTTCCGCGAAAAGCGATCCCCTTAAAATCAGGCCCAAGCGCTGACGAAAAAGGGCGATGCTATGCGAACCTCATAACATCCGCCGAGCTTGCCGCGTATCGCATTATAGGGATGATGCAGCCGAAGAATGTGGCGGATGACATGGACACGCCGACAATGCTGGCGACCTTGCGCGATCAAGCGGAGGCGGTGCAGCGTGGCGACATGGCCCATGCCGAGCGGATGCTGATTAATCAAGCGTCATCGCTGCAAGCATTGTTTGTGCGGCTTGCCGAGCGGGCAATGGAGCAATCCCATATGCCTAACCTTGAGGGTTTCATGCGGATGGCGCTACGGGCGCAATCGCAATGCCGGGCGACACTGGAAACGCTGGCGACGATCAAGAATCCGCCGATTGTCTATGCACGGCAGGCGAACTTTGCGGCAGGGCACCAGCAAGTTAACAACGGCATCCCTGCCCCTACGCAGGCGCGAGAAATCGAGACTGAGCAAACCCAACTATCAGAGGAAACCCATGAGCTACTATCGGACACCCGAGCATCGCGCCTTGAGAGCCAAGTTAATCCAGCGCTGGAAACCTTGGGAAAAATCGACCGGGCCAAAATCGGAAGAGGGTAAGCAGCGATCCGCTATGCGCGGCTATAAGGGCGGAACCCGTGATCTGCTGCGCGAACTGGCGCGGCAGTTACGGGAGCAAGCCGAGGCATTGAAGCGCATTAACTGAAGGTTTGCGGCTTCGCATAATGGCGAAGCACGGTGTTGATTTGCATACTCGATTGGTCCACGAATTCCATTGAATCTTGATCCAGTATTTCCTCTACGACGGATCGGAAATTACGATAAAAAGCCGATCAAATATTAAATGCACATACCCTCGAAAACGGATCAATCGACCGTGCAAATCAACATTCCGGCGCCCGATGGCAGGTCAATAAATTCCCCGAGCCGCATTTACGTCTGCGGATTCGCTTCAAAGGAAGCATTCCGAGTGCGGGAGCCCCTGAGTCAATTCCAAATCAGGTATGAGTCTGAGGGAGGTCGGTCCGGACCGATAGGGGCTGGATTC
>JAQBTG010000066.1 GCA_027624955.1 Pseudomonadota bacterium | reverse complement strand
GGCGTGAAGTGCTTGGTGGCGAAGTTGTGGGCCATGACGTATTCCAGAACGAAGACCCCACAATTCAGCCGCAGATCGATCGCATCAAAGCGTTGGCGAACGCACCTGATTACATCCAGATGTGCACCTTCAATCCGGGTGGCGCCAGTGCCATTAAACAGCTCCGCGCTGCTGGCATCGATACGCCAATCGGCAACGGCAGCTCCATGAGCGGCACCTATTGGCTCGACGCCGTACCCGATCTGAGCGGTCACTATGTGCCCGAGCAGGCTTCGATCTACGGTGACGATCCGCGTCAGGCCGTTTTGGATTTCAACGAGAAGTTCAAAGCCAAATATGGTGAGTATCCGAACAGCCAGTACACCTATCCTGGCTATGTGGTATTCGAGATGTGGGCCAAGGCCGTGGAGAAGGCTGGTACGTTCGAATCCGATGCCGTCGTTGAGGCCTTAGAGTCCTTCGTCAACGAGCCTGTTCTCGTCGGCACACGGACCTTCACCAAGACTCTGCACCATCAGGCGCAGGCTCCGTACCTGATGATCGAGACCACCAACGGCCAGCCGGCCGTTGCGGGTAGCTGGACGATTTCCCAGGCGGTCCCGATGGATGTGTTGTTTGGCAAGCGCTACGAGTACATCGCGCGCTAAATAAGCAGATCTAGAAAAACTAATCGCCCCGCTGGAGACGGCGGGGCGATTTTATTATGGCAAAGTATGAGGTCGTCGGTATTTCTTAACCGGGTGGCGGCAAGGCGGGCTCGGCGCCGTCGGGCAGCGGCACACCATGCTCGTTCAAGGTCATGGCGATCATGCAGTAATAGCCAATCAGGCAGGTCAGCTCGACCATGCCGGCTTTACCGAAAAATCCCAGCGCGGTTTGATAGGTTTCGTCGCTGGCGTGCCGATTGCTGAGCAACTCGCGCGTATAAGCATGGATCGCGGCTTCATCGGCATTAACGAAATTCGGCGCTTCACCGGTGCGGACCGCCTCAATGATGTCCTCCGCCAAGCCGCCGGCGCGCGCTTCTTTTTCATGAAAGTGCCACTCATAAGAGGCGTTCCAATGCTTGGCCGTGGTCAGCACGGCAAGCTCGCTGAGGCGCGCGGCAAGGCTGGTTTCATAGCGCAAAAAGACGCCGAGACGCTGCGCTCGGTCGGCCAGTTTGGGACTGTGCATCAGCATCATGAAGAGATCGAGCACGGCGCCGCGCCGGCCCGCCTTGATGTCGTCATAAACCTGTCGTTGATCGGCGTCGAGTTCGTCTTCCTTAGGTAACGGTATGCGACTCACAGTCGTCTCCTTCAGTTGTGGTTGCGGATTTTAGTCGAGCCCGCTTCGCCGGCGATCGGCGGAACAAACTGCAAATCCATGTCCCACGGAAAAAAGATCCAGGTGTCCTGGCTAACCTCGGTGATATAGCTGTCGACCAACGGCTTGCCCAACGGTTTGGCATACAGGCAGGCGAGATGGGCCTTGGGCAGCATTTGGCGCACGACGCGCGCGGTTTTTCCGGTGTCGACCAGATCGTCAACGATCAGCCAGCCCTCGCCGTCGCCTTCAAGCCCCTTGATGACGGTAACTTCCGATTGGTCCTGATGTTCGTAGGACGCCATGCAGATGGTATCTACTAGGCGAATATCCAATTCCCGCGCCACGATCGCGGCCGGCACGAGGCCACCGCGGGTAATCGAGGCGATTCCTTTAAATGGCCCGAGTTCCGCCAGTCGCCAAGCCAATGCCCGTCCGTCGCGGTGTAATTGATCCCAGGATACCGGGAAGCCCTTATTGAAACCGTCTGCCATGTTGTACGCCTCTATCTATGTCTCTTATTTGTCGTGCAAATGTCGCGCGATAGGCCGTGTTAGGACTAGGTTTAACGCAGGAGAGCGCCAACACAAACAGGCGCTTGCCGGAGCCAGGTTTCGCCGTTCTGACGATAGTAAAGCTCAGTAAAATTTTGGTGTTAACTTCATGTGCAATCCAAAATCTAATATCGATTTATTTACATGTTTTTCAATGAATTCCCGGCACTTCTTAAAATATCGTAGAATTGTAATTCAAGCACAAAGTAAATTTCATTACTACGCTTGCTATGTTGTATGAGTTTTATTTGCGAAAATCTGTAATAAATAAATTATTAACACTGTAAACAGAAAATTATTTTCATAATCAACATTTTGTTGATACTTGCGGCTGAGCTATAGTGATATCTCTATCGGCAGGATTCGCACCCCCCATCTGAACATCGTGGGGAATTGGAGCGTCGCATTATGAGTAAGCAAAATGATGAAATCGGCACCGTATCTTCGGTAATCTCCGCGGATACAGGGCGCAACGATGCGGGACAAACGTGATCAGCCCCACTTGAGTGGTCCAGTTTGAATGTTAGTGGATGTCCGGCTTTTGGTACATCGGAACGATGGTTTCCGGAGCCGGTGGGCGGTAGCCCAAAGCACTGTGCGCAGAGCCTGTCCGGTTAACTGTGTAAGCGGCCATGATGTAAACTCCGAAGAGGGCGATTCAAAACATGGCTATCAAGCAAGAGATTATCGACGAACTTTCATCCGATTATACGACCCCGGAAGACCTTTTGGGCGGCGCCGGGCTTTTCAAGGAATTGAAGAAGGCGCTTTTGGAGCGGGCGTTGAACGCAGAGTTGAGCGACCATCTTGGCTACGAGAAGGTCGATCCGAAGGGCAAGCAAAACGCCGATTCGCGCAACGGCCACGGGTCGAAGCGGATCACGGGCGAGGACGGGGAGATGGCGATTTCGGTCCCGCGCGACCGCGACGCCAGTTTCGAGCCTCGGATCGTGAAGAAGGGCCAGCGGCGCTTCGAGGGTTTCGATGACAAGATCATTTCGATGTACGCGCGCGGCATGTCGGTGCGCGAGATCCGGGGTCACCTGGAGGAGCTTTACGGGGTTGAGGTGTCGCCGGATTTGATCTCGCGGGTTACCGACGAGGTGATGGAGGAGGTCCGCGACTGGCAAGGCCGGCCCTTGGACGAAGTCTACCCGGTGATCATCTTCGACGCGTTGCGGGTTAAAATCCGCGACGAGGGCGTGGCGCGCAACAAGGCGGTGTATCTGGCGCTGGGCTTCACGATCGAGGGCCACAAGGAGGTCCTGGGTCTGTGGATCGAGCAAACCGAGGGCGCGAAGTTCTGGCTGCGGGTGATGAACGAGCTCCGGAACCGGGGCGTCCATGATGTCTTCATCGCCGTGGTCGATGGGCTGAAAGGGTTTCCCGAGGCGATCAACGCGGTGTTCCCCGAAACCACCGTGCAGACCTGCATCGTTCACATGATCCGCCATTCCCTGGCCTATGTGGGGTGGAAGGAGCGCAAGCTGATGGCCGCCGATCTGAAGCGGATTTACCGTGCGGAAAACGCCGAGGCGGCGGCCTTGCGCCTAGATGAGTTTGAAGAAAAATGGGGCGATAAATTCCCGCCCATCGGCCAATCGTGGCGGCGCAACTGGGAACAGATCATCCCGTTCTTCGCTTACCCCGAAGCGGTCCGCAAGATCATCTACACGACCAACGCCATCGAGAGCCTGAATATGAGCCTGCGCAAGATCATCAAGAACCGGGGCCACTTTCCCAGCGACGACGCCGCTGCGAAGCTGCTCTATCTGGCCTTGCGCAACATCGCCAAAAAGTGGACCCTGCCCGCCAGGACATGGAAACAGGCGTTAAACCAGTTCGCTATCTTGTTCCAAGATCGATTTCCGTCTTCAATATATTGAAGACGGAAAGGTATGAACCGGTCGTTTACACGGAAGAACGGACACTACCGCAGGCCGAGACAAAGGCAGAAGCCGGAAAAGCCTTTGATCTGTTCGTCAAAATGTATGAACCAAAATACCCGAAGGCTACCATCTGTCTGCAAAAAGACCGTGACGAGATGATGGCTTTCTACGACTTCCCGGCGCAGCACTGGCAGAGCATTCGGACCAGCAATCCCATTGAATCGACTTTTGGGACCATCTGTCATCGCACCAGGCGATCAAAAGGGTGCCTCTCGCGTGACGGCATGCTGCACATGATGTTCAAACTCGGTCAGTGTGCGGAAAAGAGATGGAGACGATTACGCGGCTTCGACTACTTGACCAAGGTAATAACAGGGGTAAAGTTCAAAGACGGTGTTGAGGTAACAGAGATTGATCTGGTCGCCGCTTGATTCAGGGGCCAAAACACCACTTTTGGCAATAACTCGCGTTGTCGCGGTCTCCACCATAATGGGCGGGCTGGTGTTCCAGGGCGCCGTCATCGCAATGCCCAAATTGTTTGAAGAGGGGCTCGGATCGCTTGCCGATTCAATCCTCGGTGTTGGCCTCCTGGTCTCCCTGGTGATCGGCATTTCGGCATTCGGGAAAATCATCGTGGGCCATCTGATCGACAGAATGCGCATCAAATATGTGTGGATCGGCATGCTGTTTGTCCAGGTACCGCTGCTCGCCGTGATCGGCATGACCTCCGAAGCCGGCATGCTGATTGTGACCTTCGTGGCGATGCTCATGATCATCGGCGAGGTACCGATTGCAGACACATTGGTGGCTCGCCACACCGATGACGCGTGGCGCTCGCGTATCTATGGCGTGAAGTTTCTGTTTGGCCTCAGCGCGTCAGCCCTGGCGGTGCCTCTCGTTGCTTTCCTGCATGGTTCCGGCGGTGGATTTATTTGGCTGTTTCTCATTCTTGCCGCGATGGCCTTGGTCATTGGCATCGCGGTGTTTTGGCTGCCGGGCAGCGCCCGCCCATCGTCGGCGGCGCTTTCTGAAACGCCTCAAGCGCTCTGAGGTGCCTATGATCTCTCTTTTCGTGCGGCAAAACTTTGCGAATGTTGATGGCGGCGAGATGAACAACGAGACGGTTCTGCGGCTTTTCCCGGTATCGGCATGGATCGCGGCAATCTTTGCCGTATGGTGTTTGTGGCCTGGACAGCATATAGCGCTCGCCGATAGTGGCGTGCTCACCGATTCAGCCAGCATGCGGACCAGCTTCAGCCACCCGCTCATCGGGTTGAACGCTGAGCAGCAGGCGCAGTTTTCTCATGGTGCCGCAATTTTCCGTCAGAGTTGGTTCGCCACGATCGAAGGCGGTGACGGCGGCGCAGATGACAGCGATGACGCGGGCGACCCATCGTTTGTCGGGCTCGGCCCCACATTTGAGGCGAAGGCCTGTGCTGCCTGTCATGTGCGCGCAGGTCGCGGCCGCCCGCCGCTGCGCCAGGGCGAGGCCCTGAGTTCTCTCCTGATCCGCCTGAGCAATCCTGGCGTCGGTGAGCATGGCGAACCACGCCCGCATCCGGCTTATGGAGACCAGTTGCAGGGCAGGGCTATTCCTGGTGTGCCGCCGGAGGGCCGGCTGTTTGTCGAATACAACCCCGAGCCAGGGCAATATGGCGAGGGCACGCCCTATCAGCTGCGCCGCCCGGTTTACGTATTTTACCGCATGACCTTCCTCCAATTGGGCGATCCGGCCATGCACTCGCCGCGCATCGCTTCGGCCTTGCCGGGCGTCGGCTTGCTGGAAGCGATTTCGGAAAGCGATATTCTCGCTCGGGCCGACGCCGAAGACGCGGACGGCGACGGCATCTCCGGACGGCCCAATCATGTGTGGGACCCGCTAAATAAATCCCACAGCCTCGGTCGTTTCGGCTGGAAAGCCAATCAGGCTGGCTTGGTGCAACAGGCCGCCGGTGCCGCGTTCGGCGATATGGGGCTGACCTCTACCCTGCATCCTGGGCCAACCTGCCCACCGCCGCAGCGCGCCTGCCTGGCAGCCTCAGCGGCCACAGATATCCCAGAACTCAGCGATGAAAGGTTGGCGGCGCTCACCGCCTATTTGCGCTATCTCGCGCCACCGGCCCGCCACGGGCAGGAGAACCCGGCTGTGCGGCGCGGTGAAAAGCTGTTTGCGTCTGCCGGTTGCGCGGCCTGTCATACGCCGACAGCTCGCACCGCAAAGAACGCCGTGCCGGCGCTCTCAGAGCGCGACATCACGCCCTACAGCGATCTTCTATTGCATGATATGGGGCAGGGCCTCGCCGACGGACGGCCCGATTTCGAAGCGGATGGGCGTGAATGGCGCACCCCTCCGCTGTGGGGCCTGAGCTCGCTCGAAGCGGTGAACGGGCATAAATTTTTGCTGCATGACGGCCGCGCCCGGGGCATCGCCGAAGCCATCCTCTGGCATGGCGGCGAGGCGCTAGCGGCCAGAGAAGGCTTCCGCACCATGGCGGTGGAGAAGCGCCGCGATTTGATCGATTTTTTGCGCTCGCTTTAGTCGGCGGCGTCGGCGCGCGCTGCTTTTTTGCGCGCATGCGGGTCTAGCAGACGTTTGCGGATACGCACTGATTTGGGCGTTACTTCGACCAATTCATCGATATCGATATAGGCGATGGCCTGTTCCAACGACATGCGGCGCGGCGTGGTCAAACGCACCGCTTCGTCCGTGCCCGAGGCGCGGACATTGGTCAATTGTTTGGCTTTGAGGGGATTGACGATCAAATCACTGCCGCGCGTGTGCTGGCCGATCACCATGCCGACATAGATCGATTCTCCGGCGCCGATGAACATGGGGCCGCGTTCCTCCAAATTCCACAGCGCGAAGGCCACTGATTTGCCCTGCGCGCTGGAAACCAACACGCCCGTACGGCGGCTCGATATTTCCCCTTTATGTGGCACGTATGAATGATAGATGCGGTTCATCACCGCGCTGCCATGAGTCGACGTCAACAGCTCGCCGTTATAACCAATCAATCCGCGCGATGGCGCATGGAACATCAGGCGCGTGCGTCCGCCGCCGGACGGGCGCATATCCATCAGCTCACCACGCCGCACGCTGACGCCCTCAACCACGGCGCCGACATATTGGTCATCGACATCGATCTGCACTTCTTCGACGGGCTCCAACATCGCGTCGGTTTCTGGGTCGGTGCGCATCAATACCCTCGGTCGCCCAATGCACATCTCAAAGCCTTCGCGGCGCATGGTTTCGATCAGCACGCCGAGTTGCAGCTCGCCCCGGCCGGCGACTTCAAAAGAGTCCCTGCCGTCTCCCTCGGTCACCCGGATGGAAATATTACTTTCTGCTTCGCGCAGGAGCCGGTCGCGAATTTCACGCGACGTCAGACGGTTGCCCTCTTGGCCCGCCAACGGTGAATCATTGGCCAGGAAACTTACCGCCAACGTCGGCGGGTCGACCGGTTCTGACGGCATTGCTACGGTCACTGCGATATCGGCGAGGGTATCCGCCACCGTGGCACGCCCAAAACCGGCCACGGCCACGATATCGCCAGCAGTAGCCTCTTCAACGGCCGTTCGTTTGAGGCCACGAAAGGCGAGCAACTTAGTGACACGAGTTTCTTCGATGACCTCGCCGTCGCTGTTAAGGGCGCGGATTTTGGTATTAGGGCGGATCACGCCGGAATGTATGCGCCCGGTGAGGACACGCCCCAAGAATGGATCGGCCTCAAGCGTCGTTACCAACATGACAAAGGGTGCGTCCAGCTCGGCGACAGGCGGCGGCACATGCTTTACGACGGTTTCGAACAGCGCCGTGAGATCCTGACGCGGACCGTCCGGCTCCAGGTCGGCCCAGCCTTCTTTCGCCGAGGCGAACAGCACGGGAAAATCAAGCTGCTCCTCGTCGGCGTCGAGCGCGGAAAACAGATCGAATACTTCCTCATGGGCTTGCCACGGCCGCGCGTCGGGGCGGTCGACTTTGTTGATGACGACGATCGGCCTGAGGCCGAGCCCGAGCGCCTTGGCGAGCACGAATTTGGTCTGCGGCATCGGGCCGTCGGCGGCATCAACCAGCACCAACACGCCATCCACCATCGATAGGATGCGCTCCACCTCGGCGCCAAAATCCGCATGGCCCGGCGTATCGACGATATTAATGCGCAGATCGCGCCACGCGACTGACGTGCATTTCGATAGGATGGTGATGCCGCGCTCGCGTTCCAGATCGCCGGAATCAAGGGCGCGTTCGACGACGCGCTGGTTGGCGCGCAGGGTGCCGCTTTGCATGAGTAGGGAGTCAACCAGGGTAGTCTTGCCATGGTCAACATGAGCGATAATCGCGATATTTCTTAAATTCATGCCCGCATATGGCAGTACACGCGCTGCGTTGCAACGTCCAAGCGTTCCGGCTAGGCTATTTATTATCTATTTCTTGTTCTGTGGACGCGGCAATTTGCGCGCGTGGCTGGCCGAACGGCGGATCGGACCGGCTCTTGGCGGCGGAATATCTCATTCGAGTACAGGGTGCGGCGGCACTCCCTTAAATCTTCGGATTCTTATATATAGATCGGCAAGCTGGCGGATTTTCGCCAGTCTGAGGAGAGTCCCGCATCGTGATATTTGCGCCGAACGCCAGGCTGGTTTCATTTGCAACTATAGCCTTGGCCGCACTCATTCTTACAGTCAGCGTGGCCGCTATGCGCCCGGCACAGGCCGGCGATGTACTGGCCTTTGCCGCCGCCAGCACCACCGAGGCCCTCACCGAAGCGGCGGAGAGATTTGCCCGCGCCGGGCATGGCCGGGTACGCGGCGTTTTCGCCGGTTCTTCCATCCTCGCTAAACAGATTGAGAATGGCGCACCGGCTGATATCTATCTCTCCGCTAATCCCGCTTGGATGGATTATCTCGCTGAACGCGGCCATATCGGCCGCGCCACGCGGCGTGATTTGCTGGCTAATAGCTTGGTCTTGATCGCGCCGGCCGACAGCCCCGCCAGCGGTGTTTTTAACGTTGAAACGGATATCGCCGCGGCGCTCGGCGACAGGCGTCTTGCGCTTGCCGATCCCGATCATGTACCGGCCGGTATCTATGCCCGCCAGGCGCTTGAAGCACTCGGCCTCTGGCCGGTACTCGAAAACCGCCTCATTCGCGTCGCTGATGTGCGTGTGGCGCTCCATTTGGTGGCGCGCGATGAGGCGCCGCTCGGCATCGTTTATGCCAGCGACGCGAACGCCTTTGACGGCGTACGCGTCGCTGCGGTAATCGCCCAGGACCAGCACGCGCCGATACGCTATCCGATTGCACTGGTCACCGGGCGCGACAATCCCGTGGCACGTAAATTCCTCGAATTTCTCGCCACGCCAGAGATCGCGGCACTGTTTCGCCGTCACGGCTTCGCGTTGCCATGAGAATGCCATGTTCGCCTTGAGCGCGCTTGAAAGCGAGGCCGTCCTGCTCAGCCTCCGGGTTGCGTTTTGGTCGGTTCTGATCAGCCTGCCGGTAGCTATCGCGGTGGCCTGGCTGTTGGCGCGCAAACGCTTTCCCGGCCACCTCTTTTTGAACGGCTTGGTCCATTTGCCACTGGTCGTGCCGCCGGTTGTGGTCGGCTATCTGTTGCTTCTCCTATTGGGGCGCAACGGCGCCATGGGCGCTTGGTTGTGGGATTGGTTCGGCATCACGGTCGCCTTTACCTGGCGCGGCGCGGCAGTGGCATCGGCGGTGATGGCCTTTCCTCTCATGGTGCGCGCCATCCGTCTCTCCTTGGAGAATGTGGATGTACGGCTTGAAGCCGCCGCGCGCACCTTGGGCGCGCCGCCACTTTGGGTTTTCGCTACCATCAGCTTGCCGTTGATGGCGCCAGGCATTTTGACCGGCGCGATGCTTGCATTCGCGCGCGGCTTCGGTGAATTCGGCGCCACCATCACCTTTGTCTCGAACATCCCCGGTGAAACCCGCACGCTTCAGATCGCGCTTTACAGCCTGAT
>JAQBTG010000065.1 GCA_027624955.1 Pseudomonadota bacterium | reverse complement strand
GAATTTCATCCGCGGCATAAAAATCGCCGACGCCGGTATGGTCTCTGCCGACGATGAAGTGGGAGCAACCCATATTCTTGCGGCACAGCGCGGTGAACACCGCCTCGCGCGGCCCGGCGTAGCGCGAATAGGTGGCGAAGCTGCCAAGCACCACTTTTCCTTCAGGATAGAGCCCCTGATCAAGCATTATCTGATAACTGCGCATGATCGGCTCGGGCAGAAAATCACCTGCTTTTTTGGGGCCGATGACCGGACTCACGTAAAGCCCGTCCGCACCGCTACGCTCCAGCGCGCTCAACTGAATATGTTCATGCACCCGGTGAATGACGTTACGCGTATGAAATCCGACCACCCGGATCCAACCCTTGTGATTAAAGACGAAGCGCGATTGCGCTGGGGTGAGTTCGAATTGGCGATAGGGCGAAGGCAGACGGGCGATGAGGGTGATATCGCCAGCGACAAAATAATCGCCGCCCTTGGCGAGGCGCGCCACGCCGGGATGATCGAGAGAAGCGGTACCGAACCAAGGTTCGACAACAGCGTCAAAATTCACCGGATAAACCTCGGATACTTCGAGCAACGCGTGCGCCACACCCGCCTCGCTCGCCAGCGCGATGCTCTCGCCAGGATGAATTTTCTGAGCTCGCGCCGCGTCGACCTGAAGGACAATCGGCAAGGTCCAGGCGTCGCCCTCCGGCACACGGTTTTCGCGTAACACCGATGCCAACATATCCTGCGTCATGAATCCGGTGAGCGGTGAATAGGTGCCATGGGCAATCTGCTGGCAATCCATCAGCACATTGCGATCAACTGTGAGACGCGCCAGACGCGCCAGCTCGTCCGCCGCCGGCGCCTCTTGCACACGATGCACCAGCCGGCCGCCATGCGGCTCGACCAGGAGCGAAGCCGATTCGAGATCATATCCGCCGGCCGCGGCTTCGGGTCCGGCCTCATACTCGCGGATCAATTTTACAATCATGCTGGCGCAGGCGACGGGATGGGCGCCGATCGCCGTTTCCGCCGCCAGGACCAGGCCATCAACACCATCGACGAGCGTGTTATAGACGTCATTGACCTCGGCGCGGGTGGGGCCCGGCGCGGTAATCATCGATTCCAGCAAATTGGTCGCGACATAAACCTTACGCCCGGCCACCTTGGCCATACGCACGATATGTTTTTGCAACGCCGGAATGCGCTCGACCGGAAATTCGCGCGACAGATCGCCTCGGTCGATCAACAGACCATCGGATTTTTCGGCAATGGCAGACAGATTCAAGAGGCCGTTGCGGCATTCGATTTTTGAAATTACGAATGTCTCGTCGCCGACGATCTCGCGTATGGCATCCACATCCGATGCTCTGTTGGCGAAAGACAAGGCCGCGTATTTTAGCCCTTTCTCCCGGCCGATACGGAGTGCCGCACGGTCCTTCTCACTCAGCGGCGGCAAGTCAATGGGACGCTCGACCGTGACCGCCTTGTTCTGGCCGATCATGCCGCCGGTCAAAACACGCATCATGGCGCCCGCCGCGGTCATCTCAGTCACTTGCACCAGTACCGCATTAAAATCGATGCTGACAAAATCACCAACTTCAAGCGAATCGACAATGCCATGGGGGTAAAGGCTGAACGCGCGCGCATCACCCATCACGGCCTCGCGCCGGGCGCAAATCACGGCGCTCTCCGATACCGAAACACTACCCTCTGAAAGGCTGCCGGTGCGAATTTGCGCACCTTCGCTGTCGAGGCAAACCGGCACGGTGCTGTGCGCCTGAATAAAATCGATGATCTCGACCACATCCTCAATTTTGGTGTGCGAAAGGTTAATGCGGAACAAGGTCGCACCCAATTCCTCCAAGCGAGCCAGGACTCGTTTGTTCATTGAGGCCGGTCCGATGGTGCAGAAAATTTCTTTAGGCATGCGGCTCGCTTTTAAGTTTGGATGGTTTGTTGACGGCGCCGAAGGGGGCGCTTTTGGTGGTGTCGTGGCGGGCTCGGTTGATCTCGCCGATCTCTGGATAGGCGGCGAGAATCGCAACAATGGCGGCGGCGGCAAAGCCGTTTGGGCCGGGCGGAAGATGGGCAAACAAGGCCTGAAAAAAAGCGTAATCCTCGGGGTAGTCCAAGGTCCAGCGACCGTGCCCGGGAATTCCGGGCGGTGCCGCTAGGTTGACGCGGGATAGGCCGCCCTTCTCACGCATCCAAGGCGAGACATGCTCGCGTTCGAAGGCCTGATCGGCATTGTCGGCGGCAGCCTCCAGCGTGGCCCGTGTGAAGGCTTCGCAGTCCAGTCCGTGCGGCCACGATGCGGGCATATTGTTGGCCGCATAACCCGCGCCGGTTTGACCGCGCAGGTCGAGCAGCGCGCCGCAAACCGCCGGATCAATGGCCGGGCAATCGCTCGTCACGCGGAGCACCACATCTGCTTTCGCCGCGCGCGCCGCGCCGGCGTAGCGCGCCAGCACATCCTCGGTCGAGCCGCGGTGGACCGATGCGCCATGGCGCGATGCTTCTTCTGCCACTGCATCATCCTCGGCCAAATCCGTCGTGGCACAACACACACCGTCGATGCCCGGCACAGCGGCGCACCGCGTTAGGACATGGCCGAGTACAGTATGCGCCGCAAGCGGCAGCAAAATTTTTCCGGGCAGGCGTGTCGATCCCATGCGCGCCTGAACGATAGCGATGGTCCGTCCCATCAGCGCACACAGGCAAGCACCGCTTCGACAACCCGCTCGCAATCGGAATCGCGCATGGCCGGGAACAGCGGAATGGTCAGTGCGGCATCGTAATATGCCTCGGACTCAGGAAAATCGCCCCGTCTGTAGCCGAATTTTTCCTGGTAATAGGGCTGCAGATGGAGCGGGATATAATGAACATGCACGCCTATCTTACGGGCGCGCAATTCCTCGAAAATCTGCCGCCGACTTATGCTCAGGCGATCGAGGCGAAGACGCAGCATATAGAGATGCCAGCCGCTCTCCCGATCTGCCTCTTGATGGGGTGGAATAAGCAGCTCTGATTTACCGAAGGCAGTATTGTAAAATGCCGCAATCTCGCGCCGCCGAGCCAAAAAACCGTCAAGCTTGGTCAATTGGCTAAGACCAAGCGCGCATTGGATATCGGTGATGCGGTAATTAAAGCCGAGTTCCTGCATTTCGTAATACCACGGCGCGCGGTCATCCGCATTGGCTTCAGCGTGGCCGCCGCAATCTTTGTCGGCTGCCTGGTGTGCTAGCTGCATGGCGGCACTATTATTTGTGATGCCATGGGTGCGAAAAAGGCGTAGCGCGGCCGCAAGTTCATCATCATCGGTGGCGATCAAGCCGCCTTCGCCCATCGCCACATGCTTGACCGGGTGGAACGAAAAAATACTCATCGCCGCCAAGGAGCCGACCGGGCGGCCTTTATAAGTCGCGCCGAGTGCGTGCGCGGAATCTTCGATAACCGCGATACCGTGGCGCGCGGCGATCTCATTGATTTCGTCCATATCCGCCGGTTGGCCGGTGTAATCGATCGGTATGATTGCCTTGGTGTTTGGCGTGATGGCGGCCTCGAGCTTTTCGGGATCAAGGCAGTAGGTATCGGCGCGAATATCGACAAACTTGACGCCGGCGCCGAGAAAAAGAGCACAATTTCCACTTGCGGCAAATGTGATCGGCGCCGTGATAATTTCGTCGCCCGGGCCGACACCGGCGGAATAGCAGGCGCAATGCAGCGCCGCCGTACCGGTGGCAACGGCGATGCCGTGCTTGGCACCGACGCGCGCAGCGACCGCCGTCTCGAAGGCGGCAATATTTGGCCCCTGGGTGAGCCAATCGCCACGCAACACTTCCACCACCGCCGCGATATCGTCTTCGTCGAGGCTCTGGCGCGCGTAGGGAATAAAATCTTCGCTCATGTTTCGCTCTCGCTTCGGCGCGTCATTCGAAGGCCAAATCCTGGACCGTTTGCAGGTTGCTATAGCCCGATTGATCAAGGTTGCCGAGGTCACCGGATTCAAGCGCCGCCTTCAGCTCCTGCACGCCGGCGGCGACGTTCGTATCGATTTTAAAGTCGAGCACCTGATGCAATTTGGTGCAATTCACCCGATAGTTTCTTGGGTCGACTGTCGTGTTCATTCGATTGACCGTCATCTCGGGAAAAGCCTCGGCGACAAGATCGCCGATCGCATTGATGGTATAGTTCTGTTCGCTATCGCCAACATTGAATATCTCGGCACGGACCGCATCGAGCGGCGCATCGAGTACGCTGACGATCGCCTTCGCCACATCGCCGACATGAACATGCGGGCGCCACTGATCGCCGCCGAAGAGATCGATGGCGCCGCGCGTTGCGGCGTGTTTGGTCAATGTGTTGACGACAAGATCGAAGCGCGCCCGCGGCGAGCAGCCATAGACCGTGCCGAGCCGGAGAATTGTCGGCGCAAACAATTGATTGGGCCGGCGCGCCATGGACAGCACCGCCTCCTCCACCATCAGCTTGATCTTGCCATAGAGGCTGACCGGCGCCGTGGCCGACAGTTCCGTCAAAAATTCATCGGGGTTGGCGCTGGCGCCGTAAACGCTGCACGAGGAGGTGTAGACGAAACGGTTGATGTTGAGATACTCGCACAACTGGGCAAGCGCCGTTACAGCGAGATAGTTCGTCTTCAGCGCCGTTTGCGGTGCTTGCGCCACGGCCGGATCACCGACCAGCTCGGCCAAATACACAACCGCATCGACGCCGTCAACCGCTTTAACCAAGGTGTCTATATTTTTGGCGTCCCCTTCGACAATATCGATTTCCGCATCGAGCCCTTCGAGCGATCGGCGGCCATATAGAAAGAGATCGAGCACCCGCACTGCCCATTTGTCAGCGAGTAATTTACGCACCAAAACCGAGCCGATATATCCGGCGCCACCGACCACCAATACGGTACGTTGGCGCGGCGAAAAGTCACTGCCTGGTGCACGCATCAACAACGACTGCACATCGATCATGCCGAGCGGACGATGTGCCGTATCGACGATCGGAACCATGACGTGCATCTGTTCAGTGGCATAGAGCGCCTTGAGACGGTTGAGCGCTCCGTTGATGCTTTCCTCGCTCTCCAGCTCGGCATGGAGGATTGTCACAGGCGTGTGGTTCATCACCTCACTTAGCGATGTGGAGCGTACCTGGCCATTCAAAATAGCGCGCCGCAAATCTCCGGCGGAAACGATACCTTGAAGCCGCCGGTCGTCATCAACAACAGCGACAATCGCGCCATAGCGATCCTCCAGACTTTCAAACGCTGAGGATATGGACTCATCCAAGCCGAGCGTGGGCAACGGCACAAGACGGTCGGTTCTTGATGTTTCAGTCATGATTCAAAACAGGCGGGCAGCAACGCTTGATCTAGCGCGGAACCACCGTCCATGGATTCCAGAAATCAAAAGGGTAACGCACATCGTCGTCGAGGCTGTCGTCGAGCGCTACGGTTGAAAAGAAGAACAGCCGGGTGTCAGGCCGCAGCGTCATAAAGCCATGGGCATAGCCGCCGGGCACATAGAGAACGCCCGGCTTATCCTCGGCCAGCACGAATTTATTGATTTCGAGCGCCGGATCGGGCGCCGCCCAATCATCGACTTTAACGGCGGCAAGAAGCGCCGCGCCGCTCGCCACATAAACATATTTGGCTTCCTGTTTGTGGGCATGCCAGGCACGCACAAAACGTGATTGATGATTGGACACGACGTAAAAGCGCCGTATCGCCGCCATGTCGAAATCGTTGCAAAACTGCAGCTTGCCACGATCGTCCACGGCACTGCCGCCGTTGATAAATTCAAGACCGCTATTCATCCTGTGCTCTCAATATTATTCTCTCAGGCGGCATCGATTACCATCGATCCTTGCTGCTTGGCAAAGGCCATAGCATACCAGCCACCGCGTGCTATCAACGCCGCGTGAGTACCCGTATCGCTAACCCGGCCCGCCTCAATAATCGCGATTTGGTCGGCAATCGCAACCGTCGAAAGGCGATGGGCAACGACGATAATCGTCATGTCGGTTTCCCGGCGAATACGCACCAGTGCGTCGCGGAATTTTTCTTCCGCATCGGCGTCCAAATTGCTCGTCGGTTCGTCGAGAATAAGTATTGGCCCGCCGCGCACCAGGGTGCGGGCCAGATCGAGACGCTGGCGCTGCCCGCCTGAGAGTCGCACGCCATCTTCGCCCACGGGTGAATCGTAGCCCTGCGGTAGCACCGAAATAAAATCATGGGCGCCGGCAAGACGCGCCGCCGCTTCGATATCCTGCTGCGACGCTGCAGACCCGCCATAAGCGATATGCTCGGCAATACTGGCATTAAACACTTGAGGAGATTGCGGTGCATAAGCGATACCGGCGCGCAGGCTTTTTAAATTGAATTCGGCCTGGGGTGTCCCGTCGAATAATATTTGCCCGACGCTGGGCTCGCGCAACAGCGGCAGAAGATCGATCAGGGTCGATTTACCCGCGCCGGAGGGACCCACCAAAGCGGTAATGCGGTTGGCCGGGATCGTGAGGTCGATGCCGTTCAGGGCGGCGGTATGGGCGTCGGCGTAACTGAAGCCGACACCGCTATATTCGATGGCGGTATGAAGCGCCTTGAAAGGCCGTGCGCCGAACTCGCTTTCACGCGCCTGCGCCATCTCATCAAATCGGCCTTGCAGCACATTCAGACTGCCGACGAACGCCACCAGAGACTGGCGCGCTCCCATCACCCCGCGAACCCGTGGCATAAGCCGGAGAATGGCGGCGAGGAACAAGCCGATCTCGCCGAGCGACAAATCGAATACGACAAAGCCTAAATACAGAAAGCCCAGGATGGCCACGGCGCCAAGAATTTCGACCACAGCCGCAACTCGCGCACCAAGCGCCAATACGAGTAAATAGCGGCCATATTGGTGCCATGCGATTTGCTTCATGGCGTCGGATTCCGCTTCCTCAGTACCGGAGAGGCGAATGAAGCGGTGCGATTTGAGGCGTTCTACAAGGAAGCTACTGAGCGCCTGATTGGACTGCGTGAGTTCTTCGCCGACATCACGACTTCTACGGATCATGCCACGCACGCCAAGTGCCGCAATCGCCAAAATTGGTAAAACCGCGAGCGCCATCGGCGTGGAGACGGCAAGCGCCAGTCCGAAATAGACCGAAATTAACATCACCCCCCCGACCAGGGTGAGAACCTGAAAGACACAGCTCGATGCTCGCTCCGCCTCAGTTGTGAAATCGTTCACGGCCAGCCCAAGCTCATCGTTCTCGCTGTAAGACAGCCGGGTATCAAGATAATGGCGGAATGCCTTTTCCCGTAAATCGCGAATGACACCGAAGCGTGCAGCTCCGGCAAAGACCGTGCGACCATAAACAAAGGCGATTCCAGCAGCGAGAAACAGCAATGACGCTATTAATAATGCGGGCAGCGATATCTCGATGCCGAACCAACCAAAGATGGCGGCAAGCCATTTCCAGAGCGCCGACTGGGCAGTCAATGCGCTCACATCTCCGTAGCCTTCGAGGTAATCGAGAATCGGCAGGATCATTCCGATCCCGATTCCTTCGAAAAACACACTGACCAAGTCCAGCACAAGAATAGCGACCGCAGTTGAGCGTGGTAGCCCAAGCATGGCGCAAACAGCAAGAAAGCGGCGTAGCGTCATTGCTCAGTCGATTGCTCAGTCAGCGACATGAACCGTGTCATTACCATTTTCGTTTATGGATTTTCCCATATGAACTGCTTGGCGCTTGCGGCGTAGAACAGCGCTCGCCTGAGCCACGATCATCACCAACCACGCCAAATTGGCGCTCGCCCCGACAACCAGCATCACGCCGAGGTAAACCCAACCGCCTTTTGGCAACAGTAAGAGCCATGGTGCAAAGCAATAGAGATTCGCGACCAACCTCACTGGCCGATTACTGATTCGCTCAAAATGTGCGATCCCGGCCTTTTCCTCATCGCTCAATGGCCCCGACCGTGAGACCATCCATTCGCGCACAAAGCTAAATCGATGACGCGCGATACCGGTGAGCAAGGCGCCAATGCTGACAAAGCCTCCAACTGCCAAGGCCGTGCCATCGCCGTGCGCTACCCACATTCCGAGACCTATCGCGAGCGGGGTGGTGAACAACACAATGTCGTCGACAAACCCATCGATGAACTTGCCCCAATAGTTACCCCCGTCGTGTAACCGGGAAAGATTGCCATCAACACAATCGAGAATATAGGCGATGGCGTAAATGACGAGTCCAGCAACCAAGGCCCCGTAATTACCCAGTGCAAATAGCACAAGAGCAATAGCGCCCATCGATAAGCGCATCACCATCACTTGATCTGCGTTCAAGCCGGCGTTGTAGAATGTCGGCGTCATCAAATTAGCGAGCGGTCGTCCAAAATAAGCGAGGCAAATCGGCTCTGGACCCGCTGAGCGAAACGACATGCGCACCTCGGCGAGCCCAATCCGCCGACGACGGGCGTGACCACTCTCAGATCCTTGTGTCACGCACCCTCCCGCAAGACAGTTTCTGCACCGTCGGCCAAACCCTCGATCAGTTGCGCATAGGCCCCATCTACAGCTGCGGGATCTATGATGTCTGGTGTTCGGAAATCGTAGCCTTGCAGATCGAACGAAGATTCGATAACGGCCTGAAGAAATCCCTGCCCGGCCCGTTTCGCCGCAACCTCATCAATCGAGCCGCTGAGCGCTGTTTGCAGGCAATGCTTGAGGTCACGACTCTCGCGCACTTCCAGGACATGAGGTAAAATGCGGTAGAGATTGTGATGGCCAAACACAATAACCGGCTTGCCACGAACGGCGGCTTCAAGTCCGGCTGTTCCATTTATCGTGACAACCGCTTCTGCTTGCCGCGTCACATCGAGCCCGAGTTCCATCATCTCCAACAGCACCACATTCTTGAACGCCCGAATTTGTTCATAAAAATTATCGGGCCGCCGCCCGACCGCAGCAAAAGTCTCCTTGACGGCGAGTAGCACGCCGGCTGGAAGGTCGCGCGCAATAGAGGCGATGGCCTCAAGCTGAAAAAAATACTCAGGAGAGAGTGTTTGGAGCGACGTTTCAGGCTCTGTTTGCAACGGGAAAAACACAAACTTTCGACCCTCAAGGTCCTTTAGAGGTACAAGGCCGCCACGGCGTAAATCGCGCGTTTGGCGCCATACGCGAAGATGGAAAGCAAGTTGTTCCGACAGGTAGTATCCTTTCGCTTTCTCATAACCCCGCAAACGCCAGTAGACATATTGTACTGTCGCGTGTGTCATTTTGGATAAACGACTCGGTAGGTTGGATTGCGCTAGGAAATGCCCGCGATTAACAACATGACTGTGATACGGCGCATCGATTTCGAGCGTCGATTCGGCACCATTGTTGAGGCCGCGATATATTCGCTCAACAGCCGGCATTTCCCAAAATTCATTGACCGACCAGTAATGGTAATCTTTGTAGCGCGAACCCGCCAAAAGTCGCACGGGTATGCCTTCAGCACGAGCCGCCGCAATCAGCAATCTGTCACCCCAAAGTACGAGACCAGGGCGTTTCTCCTCAATTTCGCGTTTCCAGAAATCGATGGCCCTGTTGTAGGCGTTGGTAATATGCCGGTAATCAGCATCGCTATAGCGTGAGCGCGGGTGATGAAAACCTGCAAGCGCAAAGCCACGGCCAAAATGGCGATCAGACACCGCGAGTTCATTGTAGGGCAGACCAAGCCACGCTTCGTGCTCATTTGCGCGCGCCCATAATTCTTCATCTGGCGGCACCGGCTCATCCAAGGCGGCATACAGTCGGGCACCACATTCAATGCTGGTAAATAATCCTTCTGGTGCCCGCGCGCGGTAATGTTCAACCTG
>JAQBTG010000064.1 GCA_027624955.1 Pseudomonadota bacterium | reverse complement strand
GAACCAGGTGGGCCAAATCCTCCTTTAGATCAGGCCGTAGATTGTTCCAAATTATATGACGACGGACATTCGGTCCAGAAGTGTTGCAGCATGCGGTTCAGGATTTGATGAGCGTCAACGTCGTTACCTGCACAGCCAATGATCCCGTCGCGGGTGTCATGGCCCTTATGGATGACAAGGGGATTCGCCACATTCCCGTAGTCGACGACGAAAAACTCGCGGGTATGGTGAGCATCCGAGACATTGTCAAGCTTCGGTTGGACGAGGTTCAAGCTGAGGCTGACACCATGCGATCATATATATCAGCAAGTTGATCGCACAGCGGGGGCGCGGTTAGCGCCGTCTTTTCCCGTACTGGTCGGGAGGCGCAGGTCGTGAAACTGCCATCCGGCGACACATCGCGAGAACCGATGAATGGATCCATCAAGACATGTCGCTGTGATAACCGGGGATCACGCGCAACCTGATCCGACCAAACGCGCGGCAGCTACGACGAAGAAGACCAAACGACTCATGCCGCGATGACGGACGCGTTTAGGAGCATGAAGGACTTCGAGATTGCTTTTGGTGCGACCACGGTCGCCTTTTGCGATACCTGCGGCCATGGTGATTTGTTTCGACGACGCGATTGTCCATTTCGTCGCTGAAGCCCAGGGTGTTGCTGATCCGCGAGAGTTTTATATCGGGACGGATCTGCCGATGTCGGCAATGCCGGGCCTTTATCCGTCGATTATCAAGCCGAATACGGCCGACGAGTGCAATTTTCTGGCTATATTGTAAGCACGAAAAAAATATTCGTTCGGGGCAATATCTCAGAAAAAATACCAAATCTGGTTCAAGTTACCGATACCAAATACACCAGCTTCGCTTCTGCCTTACGGTCCGAATTTTGCTCGACTCATCATTCAGCCGCCCAAATGTGCGCGCGCTGTGCGTTCATTCAGGTCGCGCAGCGCCGCGAGTTCTACGGCGCTGGGCGGCGACGTCTCGGTGCACTGCTCAGCATGTTTGAGCGGCCATCCAGTGGCTTCCTCGGCTTCCGCCACGCTGTGGCCGGGGTGAAGGTCGGTCAATATCAATTCATGTGTTTCCGGATGGGGGCGCAGGATTCCAATATCGCTGATAATTGCCGTTGGCCCCTTGCCGGGAAGACCGGCCTTGGCCCGCCAATTGCCACCATCGGCATGCCCAGCAGAGGTCACGAAGGCTAATTTATCGACGAAGGTGCGCGGCGATTGGCGCAAGATGATCAGCACTTCGCCGGCACAGGCCGCGATTTCCGGGGCGCCGCCGGCGCCAGGCAGGCGCACCTTGGGCGCGTCATAATCGCCAATCACGGTGGTATTGATGTTGCCGAATCGGTCGAGCTGCGCGGCGCCGAGAAATCCGACATCAACGCGCCCGCCTTGCAGCCAATAGCGAAATATTTCCGGCGTCGAGACGACCGTATCGGCGGTCTCCGCCAGTTCGCCGTCACCGATGGAAAGCGGCAGCACTTCCGGCTTGGCGCCGATGGTGCCAGATTCATAAATCAGCACGACATCGGGCGCGTGGGTCGCGCGGGCAAGATTGGCGGCAGCACTTGGGAGCCCAATGCCGACAAAACAAATCGCGCCATCGCGCAACAGGCGGGATGCCGCAATGGTCATCATTTCATCGCTGGTCCATTCGCTATTCGGCATTGACCGCTTCCCTTCCCTGTTCGGCGGCCACGCTTCGCGTATGTTCGGCAAAGTTCTTCGTGTCCAGCACATGGCGCTGCATCCACGCCGCGAACGTCTCGCGCTCGCGGGAAATATCATCCCAGGCTTTATAAAAGCTGTTGTCGCGCTGATAATATCCGAGCGCGTAAGAGGGATAAGAGCCACCCGGCTCGACGCAAACGGCGTCGATCACCCAACCCGGCAGGGTGACGGAATTTGCTTTTAATTCGAAGCTCTCGACAATTTCCTCGACCGTAACGATGACACGCTTGGCGGCGAGCACTGCCTCCTTCTGCACGCCGGTAATGCCCCACATCATGACGTTCCCCCGACGATCAGCCTGCTGGGCGTGAATCACCGTGACGTCCGGGCGGATGGCCGGCACAGCGGCCAATTCCTCACCGGTGAACGGGCAGGTGATCGATTTGATCACCGGATTTACCTTGGGCAGATCGCAGCCGACATAGCCGCGCAGAACCGCGAATGGAAGGCCGCTCGCCCCGGCGACATAAGCGTTGGCGATATCAGCATGGCTGTGCTCTTCGATTTCGAGCGCCGCCGGCCAGCCCTTTTCTATGGCGTCGCGGAAACGATACAACGAGCCGACGCCGGGATTGCCACCCCAGGAGAATATCAGTTTGCTCAGGCAGTTCATGCCGATCAACTGATCGTAAATTAGATCCGGCGTCATGCGAACGGCGGTGAGATCGCGCTTTCCCGCGCGAATCACCTGATGCCCCGCAGCATGGGGAATGAGATGGGTGAAGCCTTCCATGGCAACGGTATCGCCGTCATGGATCAACCCATCGACCGCTTCTTCCAATGTCGTGATGTCAGCCATAAAAGCTGCTGCTCCTAGCGCGGAAAAAACTGTCGACCGACGCAAGAGTTGACTGTTTTCGAGTCACCTTGGGCAACACGTTGGCCCGAGAATGCGGCGGACAACAACCCCGTCGCCGTGCCCCTCGCATCCGCGCGAAAGCGGCTGCGGCGTCAACGGCCCGCCCGCCCGGCTAAACCAAGCCGGGCGAATCGGTACCGTTTGTGGACGGAAGGCGCAGAACTGCCTTATGCGTCGGTCAGATCGAAAAAGCGGATGCTCGGCGGCTCGGCCAGAGCGTCACCAAGCTGTTGCATGACACCGGTTTCCACGCGCCAGGCAACATATTTTTCGTAATGCGCTTTGCTTTCAAAATTCTCGGCGAGCGCGATCACATCGCTATCGTCTTGATTCTGATAGACATTCAAACTGATGCAGCCGTCATAGCTGCGGGTGTCGGGCAAAATCGCCTTCATCGTCGCCAGCAAGTCGTTGCCGGTGCCCTTTTTCGCCTTGACTTCGAGCAGAATGGTAACAGCCATGGATATCTCCTTTTTAGCTTTTTGGTGGGATTAGTTTCAGGACGGTCGCTACATGAGCAATCGCGAAAAATACGCCTGCTCATTCAGTCCTATTTGATGATTGTATTTGCGCACTGCAAGACCGCAACTCGCTTTCATCGCCGGCGTTTAATCGTCCCGCTTCAACAGGATATCGGGGCCGATCGCTTCGATGGACGAGAGCCCGGACAAACCCATCGTGAGATCGATCTCGCGGCGAAAAATTTCCAACGCATGAGCAACGCCGGCTTCACCGGCAACTGCGAGCGCCCATAGCTGCGCTCGCCCAATGAGGCAGCAATCGGCGCCGAGCGCCAGCGCCTTGACGACATGACTGCCACGGCGAATGCCGCCATCCAGCAGCACCGCTGTGCCGCCGGCGGCCGCCTCGGCGATGCCGGGCAGCGCATCGAACGCCGCCGCCGCGCCATCTAGCTGGCGCCCGCCATGATTGGATACGATCACGCCGTCAACACCATGCGCTACCGCTTCGGCGGCGTCTTTCGGGTGGAGAACACCCTTGAGAATTAGAGGGCCTTGCCACACCCCGCGCAGCCATTCGATATCGGCCCAGGTAAAGCCGGGATCGGGCAGAGACAGCATGCGATGGGCGAGCGCGGTGAGATCTTCGCCGCTTCCGGGCCGCCGGTAATTGCCGAAGGTTATCTTGGGGATGGCGCTGCGCATGCGCATCAGCCAGGGCAGCTTGAACGCCATGCCGGCAACCTCACCGGCGCTGAGCCGCGGTGGGATGGTGAATCCGTTCGCGGTGTCACGCTCACGGTTGCCGACGAGCTGGCAATCGATGGTGACCACCAGCGCATTATAGCCGGCCGCCGCCGCGCGCTCGGCAATCTCACGGGTTAGCTCGCGGTCTTTATAAATATAGGTCTGCATCCAGCGCGGCGCGGCGCCGGTGGCGGCCAATTCTTCAAGCGTGCAAACCGAGCCATGGCTGAGGCAATAGGCCGTGCCCGCTGCCGCTGCGGCGCGCGCCGACGCGGCCTCACCGTCGGGCCACAACAAGCCGGCAAGGCCGGTCGGCGCAACCATGACGGGCATCGACAGTTGCTGCCCGAATAGTGAGATCGAAAGATCGCGCTCCGAAGCACCGGTCAGCGGGCGCGGCATTATCTGCACGCTATCAAACGCTGAGACGTTGCGGCGCATGGTTGTTTCGTCGCCTGCCCCGCCATCGACAAAATCAAAGACGGCGCGCGGCAACGCGCGCTGCGCCTGTGCCCGAAACGCCGCGACATTGATCGCACGGCGTTGCCAGCGCGGAACCCGCGCGCTCACGATGTCTCACCCAGATGCATGGTTTTGAACTGCTGTAATTGCCATTCCAAAGCGCTAACCGAGGCCCTGCACGCAGTTCATTCAGTCATTCGCTCAGCAGCCGAACTCTAGCATAGGGTATCGGGCAGCGCGAGAATGACAGGCGACAAAACCGCCCTCCTGGATTGTTTCGCCACGCCGTTCAACCGGCGGCGAGACTTTGCCCGATCAAATCGAGATAAGCGCCAAGCATTTGGTTGCGAGTGAACTTGGCCTGTGCGCGGGCGCGGCCACGCGCGCCGGCGCGGCGGCGGGCCTCAGGGTTGTCGGCCCAGTCCAAGATGGCCGCGGCCAGGGCGCGGGCGCGGCTGTTGTCGTCCTCGATCTGGGGCAGCAGATGACCGCAATCGCCGAGCGCTTCGGGCGTGCCGCCGGCCGATGTGGCGATTACCGGCAGGCCCTTGGCCATGGCCTCCAAAACAACAGCCGGCATGCCCTCTCCCAGGGACGGCAGAATGAAGATATCGGCGGCATCGAGCCATTTGGCCACCTCCCAGCTATGGCCGAGAAAATGAATTTGGTTGGTAAAGCCATGTTTGGCGGTTTGTTGTTCGAGAAATTCGCGCAGGGGCCCGTCCCCCGCCCAGGCGAATTTGAGGCGCGCGAAGAGGGCGTGCTTTTCAAGATAGTGCAGCGCTTGTATCTGCTGGGCATAGCCCTTGACCGGCCTTAAACCGGCTGCCGTGAAGCAGAGTATATCGGCGTCGGAAACGCCGAGTTGGCCGCGCCGCGCCGCGCGCACTGCCTTATCCATAGGCTCGAAATAGGTATCCGCGGCACTGTTCGGAATCACGTGGCCAAGATCTGTCGGCAGACCTAGGCGGGTGCGTAAAAAATCGAGATTTTCCTGGCTGATGGCAATGACGGCGCGGGCCGCGAGATAGTGACGCTTGAGGGCGGCACGCTCGGCGTCATTGCCGCCAAGAAACTGCTCGGCGATCAGCCCTTCGCTAATGACGAAAGGAATATTTAGCTTCCGCGCCGCGACGACGGCACCGTAGCATCCCGCCGGCGCGCCGTTGGCGCAGTAAATCAAATCGGGGCGCGCCTGGCGGAAGATTTCGTACGGCGTTTGATGGTCATTGATAAAGCCCGCGATATCTTCATCCGGCGAACGCGGGAACCAATAATATTGAACCCCCAGAGCCGCGAGGCGGCGCTGATATTCGGTGTCCTCATAGCGCTGTGCGCAAGAAACGCTGTAGCCACACCCGATTAAAGCCTCCAGCAGTGCCGCCATATTGACGCCGACACCGCACTGAATATGGCTGTCGGTGAATACCATAATGCGTTTGTTCATGTGCGGATGCTCGGTGGCGTTGCGCCACCCGCGAACGTGACCCGCGGATCGGTCCGCGCCGGTTCATCGCGAGAGTGGAGGATACCGAGCCGGCGCTGACGGATGGCGCTCAAGAAGGCACAGCTAATGCATCCGGCAGAAGGATGGTCGTGCGCTTCATCAGCCGCTGATGGCATGCATCGAACGGATCGCGGCGATGCATGCTGCGCGCGTTGTCCCACAGGATGCTATCGCCCGCGCGCCAGTCATGGCCGTAGACGAATTCGGGCCGCACGGAAAATTCGAACAATCTATCGAGAATTTCACGGCTTTCCGCTTCCTCGAGGCCAAGGATTTCGGTCGTCATGCCGGGGCAAACATAAAGTGATTTGCGCTTGGAGTAAGGATGGGTGCGCACCATCGGATGCGACAGGTCTTGGGTGCGAACTTTCTGGCTCTTGCTGGTCGGCACGCTGAAAGAGCGGTTGAAATGCTCATAGGATTGAACGGCGCGGCGCCCCTCAATGCGCCGTTTAAGATCATCTGGAAGGGCCGCATAGACCGCCGCCATGTCGGCAAAATAGGTGCGCCCGCCTTCTGGCGGCACCTTCACGGCATGGAGCATCGAGCCCAGCGCCGGCTGCGCCAGATAGATTTGATCGTAATGCCAGCCGACGTCCCGGTCGGCCAGAATGCCGAGCGGCGCGCCATCGGGTTTTTGTAGGTTTGAGACAAGCAGCACTTCAGGGAATTCCGGCGAGAGATATTCCGTGCGCACGTGAATCTCGAGGGCGCCGAAACGCCGGCTAAACGCGACCTGGGACTCCTCGTCTAATTCCTGGCCACGGAACAACAGGATGCCATGTTCGATCCACAGGTCGCGCACAGCGCCGAACTCGATTTCGCCGAGATGCGAGAGATCACGGCAACGAATTTCAGCGCCAAAGCCGGGTGTGAGTTTGCGAATATCCAGTGCCATGATCGGAGTGCCTTAGAATCTAGGATTGGGGACGGTCTTGATCACCGGCGCGCAAGCTTTCCAGCAATGGCGCCAGCTGCGTCTCATATCTTTTCCACAACCGGACGGAATCTTTGTATAGCGGCCGGCGCACCTGCCCGGCGCTTGCGGTGGCCACCTGGCGAACCGTTTGGTGAAACGCCAAACAAGCGTCATCCCATTCGAGGCCGCAAAATTCCACCAGGGCTCTCGTCTCTCCGGCAGGATCGGCAACCATCTTTTCATATTCCACTTCATGGACGAAACCGGGCAGAACGCTATGCCAATGCGCCATCAACTCAGCGTAGAAGCGGTAGTAGCGCCCGAGATCAACCAAGTCATGCACATGATCGTGCTGTTGCGTGAAATAGGTTTTAAAAATGGATAGGCAGGTGTCCGCCGGATCGCGCCGGCAATGAATCACCTTCGCATGTGGCAGCATCAGCTTGATCAAACCTATATGTTTGAAGTTTCCCGGCATTTTATCGGTAATGAAGCGCGAGTCTGAGGCGCGGCTTCGAATGGCTGCGATATAGTTCAGTCCGGCAGGTTCAAGCTGGACGCTTTCTGCACAGCGAATCCACTCAGGAATGTCAGCGCTATTCGTCGAGCCTACGGTGGCGGAAATAACTCGGCTTAAGCTATCCAGTTCACCGGCGCCATGGACTTCCGGATGGCTGGCCAAAATCTGTTCCACCAGCGTTGTGCCCGAGCGCAACATGCCAACAACGAATATGGGTGTTTCGTCTTGGCATCCTGCCGCTGGATGGCGCGCGAACAAGGAGGAGCCGCAGACCTCAGCGAGCTTGGCGAAGAAATTGCCATGCAGATCGACCGAGGTGCGACGGGTATTTTTGCGGATGCGGTTTCCCTCGGCGAAGAAGCTGAAGGCGGCGTCGTATTGGCGCAAATTCTCAAACGCTTTTCCCAGGCCGAACGCCAAATGCATTCGCTGCCCATCAGGGAGTTCCGGCCTGGCAAAGGCCAATTCCATGGCCTGAATATCGCCGTCATGGTCCGTATGCTTTTTTATCCCGGCCAAATGCCGATGGGCCTCGGCGAAATCAGGCTTGAGAGCAACAGCGTGCCGGAAACTGGCGATGGCGGCATCGAGATCTCCGATCTCGGCAAGTGCCGTGCCGAGGTTGCAATGCAACTCGGCTCTATCTGGCGCGAGGACGAGCGCCGTGCGATAGCTGGCGAGCGCCGCATCGGCCCGGCCTAGGTCCTTCAGTGCATTGCCGAGGCTGTTGTGGGCCTCAACATAATCGGGGCTGATGGCGAGAGCCTTGGCGATGTGATCGACGGCACTGTCGACCTTGCCCACCTGATGGGCGATCACGCCGAGGAGATGCCAGGCAACCGGTTGCTGCGCATCGGCCTGCAATATCCGTCGATAAATATTCTCAGCTTCAGGTAGACGGCCCGCATTGTGGTGCTGCAACGCAAGATCCAGATCTTGCCGGATGGCTGCAATCATTTGAGCGGGAGAGCGATTTTCTACCTGCCCGGGCGAGGCGCGCTTGGGTGCATTCTCGGTGTTATCCACTGGCGGTGCTATTTTTCCCTCCTCCTGATCTCGTCGGACGATCACGAGCAACCTTAAACCAAGAATTTTGTCGTGAGAAGCAGGCGCCTGGCGCGAGGTTCCGGCGGCGGGAAATCCCCGGTTGGCCTTGATGCGGTTGTATGGCACGAAGGAGCGATTGCGGAATCAATTTCTCGGCAGAACTGCGGGCCGCCTTAAAGGAGATAGGGATGCATTGGGTATTACTGGCAGTCGCGATCGTGCTGGAAGTGGCGGGCACGACGAACATGAAGCTCTCCGAGGGCTTCACGCGGCCACTGCCGAGCGTCCTCATCTTTGTTTTTTACGGGCTGAGCTTCACGGCGGTTACCTTTGCCCTGAAGAAGCTCGAACTCAGCGTGACCTACGCGATATGGGCCGGGGCAGGCACTGCGCTGATCGCCGCTATCGGCGTCATCTGGTTCAAAGAACCTATTAATGCGCTTAAGGTCGGCTCCGTCGTGCTGATCGTAATCGGCATCGTCGGCCTCAATATGAGCTTGCGGACGCCGGCCCAATAAGAGGTCACGCACCCATTGCGGGGTCAGATCAGCTTGTGCATATCTTCCGCGCGGGTGGTGCCGATCTCAGCGATAATGTCGCGCCGCAAGCGCCGAACGCCATTTAGCCAGCGCCCATAATCAGCCGCCTTGTGCTGGCGGTATTTTTCGGCGACCGGATGGGGGAGAATAAGAAAACGCTCCTCCTCTATTCCAGCTACCACGCTGTCAGCGACCTGTTGCGGCGTGATAACGCTGGCGGACAATTCCAATTCTTCGTCATCCGCATAGCCCAGCATTGGGGTCGCGACATATTGCGGGCAGATGATGGAAACCTTGATGCCGTCATCACCGTGAGTGATTGCCAAGGATTCGGCAAACCCGACCGCAGCATGTTTGGTGGTTGAATAGGCGGCATCGCCGATTTGGTTGAGCAATCCGGCGGCGGACACAGTTTGCAGAAAATAGCCGCTCCGCCGCGCGATCATGCCCGGCAGGGCGGCCCGGGCAGCATAGACATGCGCCATGACATGGACCTCCCAACTGGTCTGCCATTGGGCATTGCTGGCCGACGTGACCAAATCCGGCTCGCCGAATCCGACCCCGGCGTTGGAGCAAAACATGTCGATCGGGCCGACGTCGCGCTCGGTTTGGCTCACAAGGTTTTGAATATCCGCTTCTCTGGTGACGTCGCAGGTGATGGCCAATCCCCCTGCCTGTTTGGCGGCCTGCTCAGCTTTTTCTTGGGCCATATCAGCGACAACAACGCGGGCGCCCTCGGCAGCAAAGCGAATCGCCATCGCCTTGCCGATGCCGCTGGCACCGCCGGTAACAATGACTGTCTTGTCCTTTAGCATCATAACTTTGGGCCTCGCGGGTTTCTTCGCAAACGCGCTCGGTCCGACACGGCGGGAAGCGTCATCTCCATATCCAGGATGTTGCGGTCGTCGGCGCGGCGGTAGGCTGCCGCGGTGGTCAACTGGCGGATAAGATGCACGCCAAGGCCGCCCACGGCGCGGCTTTCGGCATCACCTTCGAGACCGGGCGGCGGCGCATCGAGCGGATTGAAGCGTGCGCCGGTGTCGCCAAAGCGGATATGCACGGTGCCGGCATCGCGGCGCAGCACGATATCGGCGCCAACAGCCCGTTCCTGGCCCCCGCCATGGTTCAGG
>JAQBTG010000063.1 GCA_027624955.1 Pseudomonadota bacterium | reverse complement strand
CCGGCCCCATACAGACCCAGAGAAAGGTCGTCGTTGCCGGCGATTGAACGGTTGTGCCGCTGCTCAAAGCTTCAGCCTCTCCCGACCGATTTTCTTGTCATATCGTATTCTCGGTTTCTTCTCGTTTTCGGCGATGGTTTGCGAATTGCCGACGGCGGCAATCAGCCCAAAACGCCCCAGACCGTACCTCCCGCCGCGCCATTCTACCAGCCGGATATCCTCAAACATGCGGAATTAAGCGTGGGGAGGTCGACGAAACCGATGCCGGGCCGAGCCAATTGACCAAGCAGCATCCGCAACTTCGGCTATGGTTATCAAAACAATCGGTCTAAGATAATTCAGGTTCATGGCAGAAAGGGAAACAAATGTCCTGGCTAAAAATGATGCTGGTCGGTCTCGCGATCTCGGCGGTGGCGTCCTCGGGCGCGATGGCCGCGCAAGCAACCGCGGAAATAAAGAGCGCGACCGGCGAAATCCTCGGCACCGTGACGCTGACCGAGACGCCGCACGGCGTGCTTCTGTTGGCCGATCTCATGCGTATTCCGCCCGGAAGCCACGGCTTTCATATTCACGAAAAAGGCGCCTGTGCACCAGATTTCAAAGCCGCCGGCGGTCACTTCAACCCCGCTGGCAAGGGCCATGGCATCAACCACTCAGACGGCAGCCATGCCGGTGATATGCCGAACCTTCACGCCGCAGCAGACGGCAGCGTCAAAGCCGAAATGCTGAATGTCAACGTAACCATCGCGCCCGGAGCCAACAGCATCTTCGATGGCGACGGCGCTGCCATTGTGCTTCATGCCAAAGCCGACACCTACGGCGCCAACGCCGGAGCCGGTGCGCGCCTTGCCTGCGGCGTCATCAAGAATTAGCGCTTCCGGAACCAGCCCGCTCATCGCGAAAGTCTATACTTTCGCGCCGTCTGGAGTGCAGCGCCTTACCTTGGCGGTGTCTTCAGACCTGCATTTGACGTCGTATCGCTTGGCAAAGCGGGCTGCTCGCAGCCAAATAATCCTCAAGCACGGTGAAGTGGTTGCGCCCGGGAAGGTCTAAAGATTCGCCGGTCAGCCCGTTTTCCGTCCACGCCGCGAGGAACGCCTCGGACTGACGGTGAAACTCTTCGGACTCGTCACCGCCGAGCGTCACGATCAGCGGTGAGGCCTGCGCAGGGAGATGCCGGATCGGGCTGTTTTGCTCAATTTCCCGTTCCGTCAATTGCAGCTTCGGTTGTAACCAGGAATGGACAAACGGCGCGAGATCAAACAGCCCGCTGATCGACGTGCCGCCCTTCACAACATCGCTCGGCAATCCGTAGCTACCGGCCCAATCGGTCGCCAGAAGCATCGCAGTCAGATGTCCCCCGGCCGAATGGCCTGAGACAAAAATTCGGTTTTGATCCGCGCCAAACGTCGCCGCATTTTGATAGAGCCAGGCAATTGCCGCGCGGTTCTGCCGGACGATTTCCGTCATCGTGACATCGGGACAAAGCGCGTAATTGTTGATGACCATGGTGACGCCCGCGTCGACCAGGCCTTCCGCGACAAAGCTAAACTCCTTGCTGCTGAGCGAATGCCAATATCCGCCATGGATGAACATGTGGAGGGGGGCGTCCGCATTTGCCGCCGGGTAAATGTCGAGATGCTCCGCCACTGTCGGACCAAACGAAACATCGAGCGTGGGAGAAAGCTTCTCGCGAACTCGGGTGCTATTTCCTAGGAAAAAATCAACATACTGACCAAAGTCAGGCACGCTGTTCTCAACGTCGTACTGCGCATCGATCTCGGCTTGCGAGGTAAAATTGCGATAGAGCGGCGCCCCACCCGGGCGGTCGGGCGATCGCAAAATAGCAGGCAGGGTGATAGGGCGTCGCATGATTACCGCCAGTAAAAAAATATCGTCATTGTCAGAATTCGAACTCGGGCCGTCGCGACGCTATCCAGATCACCACAACCAAACTGCTTCAGTGTGGCCACGGCCGCCGGGTTTGTAAATCGCGATATACGACCATGATGAGGCACAGCTATCTCGATGAGGCACCGCTATAAGGAGACAAGATAATATTAAATAGCGTTAGCCGCCCGGCACGAGCAAAGCGACGGCAAACAGTTTCTTTTCGTCCGTCCACAGGCGGTCCATGCGCCAGCCTGCCGCTGCCGCCAGGGTTTCGAACGAGGCGCGGGAATATTTGTAGGAATTCTCGCTGTGAATGCTTTCACCCGCAGCGAAATTCACTTCCAGCGCATCAATGTAGACGGTCTGCGCTTGCCGGCTGACGATATGCATTTCCACCCGGCTCTCGGTTTCATTGAAACGCGCGGCATGGCGAAATTTAGCAAGATCGAAATTGCCACCGAGCTCACGATTAATACGGCTCAATAAGTTCAAATTGAACGCCGCCGTGACCCCCGCCGCATCGTCATAGGCAGCTTCCAGGGTTTCTCTGTCTTTCCGCAGGTCAAAGCCGATGACGAACATGTCGGGCACAAGATCGCGGCGCATGCGCGCGAGAAACTTGGTTGCCTCGGTGGGATCAAAATTGCCAATCGTCGAACCTGGAAAAAACAGCAATCTGTCGCCGCTGCCGCCACGCGGCGCGAGCTGGAACGATCTGCTAAAATCCGCCACGGCGGGCGCGATGGCCAACAACGGAAAATCCCGTTGCAGCGCTTCCGCCGCCTGGCGCATATAATCGGCGGAAATATCCACCGGCACATAGGCGCGCGGGCCCTGAAGAGCGCGCAGCAGGATGCGCGTTTTCATGCTGGCGCCGCTGCCGAGTTCGATGAGTTCCGCTCCGGTCCCCACCGCCTCGGCAATTTCGCCGGCGCAGTCGGAGAGAATCTCGATCTCGGTCCGGGTGGGATAATATTCCGGTGCGCGGCAAATCTGATCGAACAAGGCCGAGCCCGTCTCATCATAAAAATATTTGCACTCAAGGGTTTTTACCGGTGCCGATAGGCCGCGCGTCACGGCGTTCCTGAATTCGTCTTGTTCATCCGCCGCCCCGGTTATCTCACGGGCCGAAAATGCCGCCGCCGCCTCAACCATCAGCAATCCTCCGCCAGGCGCAGGCCGGAAAATTGCCAGCGCTTTTCGGGTTGAAAGAAATTTCGATACGTGGCGCGGATATGCATGCCCGGGGTCACACAGGACCCGCCACGCAACACATATTGGCCCGACATGAACTTGCCATTATATTCGCCCACCGCGCCGGCCTCCGGCTTGAACCCGGGATAGGCGACGAAGGGGCTTCGCGTCCATTCCCAAACGTCACCAAACATCTGCTTAAGTTGTGTGGATTGCGCCGCCGCAACGGCCGGGCGCAAACGGCCCGACGGCGCGAAATTTCCTTCCGGGGCGAGCGTGGCGGCGGCATTCTCCCACTCTGCTTCGTCGGGCAAACGCTTGCCGGCCCAGCGCGCATAGGCATCGGCTTCAAAATAGCTGATGTGGCAGACCGGCGTCCGCGGGTCGATGGGTTGAAAGCCACGCAAAGTCATGGCGTGCCATTCGCCCTCCTGTCGGCACCAATAGTTGGGCGCCTGCCAGCCTTCCGCCTGTACCCAGGCCCAGCCATCCGACAACCACAGCAACGGATCGGCATACCCGCCATCCTCCATGAAGGCGATCCACTCGCCATTTGTGACGGTGCGGGGCGCCAGGCGATAGGGGCGCACAAGAATTTCATGGCGCGGCCCCTCACTGTCGAAAGCGAACCCGTTCCCGGCATCGCCGATTTCGATCAACCCGCCCTCATAAGCGGACCAATCTTCCTCCGGCGCATCCGGCGCACCATAGGCGAGGGGCTGCGGCGCCTTGTAGGCCGGGCGCATCGGGTTTTGCGCGAACAAATGCAAGATATCGGTCAACAGCAACTCCTGATGCTGCTGCTCATGGTGAATACCCAGCGTCACCAAATCTTCAACCGCCTGCGAAACGCCGCCGCGCAGCAATTTCTCGATGCCCGCGTCAACATGGTCGCGATAAGCTATGACTTCGGCCAAAGAAGGGCGCGTCAGCATGCCGCGGTTTGGCCGCGGATGGCGCGCGCCAAGCGATTCGTAATAGGAGTTGAAGAGAAACGCATAGTCCGGGTCGAACGCACGATCATCGCCGTTTTCCGGCAACACAATCATCGTCTCAAAAAACCACGTTGTATGCGCCAGATGCCATTTCGCCGGGCTGGCGTCCGGCATGGATTGCACCGTTGCATCGGCGTCGGAAAGTCCGGCCACGAGGCTTTGGCTGTGGCGGCGCACCTCCAAATATTCGCTCAGAAGGTGGCTCGTTTGAGGATTTTGGCCCTGTTTGACGGTCATTCTGTCCCCCGCTTCAGACTGGGGTTAAATATAGGTGGTGTAAAAATGAATTGAAATGCGCAGTTAATGATTTTATTTTGTTCATATTCGTTACAGTGAAATTGACGCATGACTGCGCGACGGGAAGCCCATCTTTATGGATTGGGACAATATTAAGGTTTTTCTTGCCCTGTCTCGCGCGGGCTCGGTGCGCGCAGCGGCGAAGGGTCTGGGCATCAGCCACACAACGGTAGCCCGGCGAATCGGTGCGCTGGAAGCGGATCTCGAAGTCTGCCTGTTTGACCGCCGGGCGGAGGGCTACACCCTGACCGGTATCGGCGAACGATTTATCGCGCGCGCCGAAACCATTGAGAGCGAGGCCTTCGGCTTGGAGCGCGATATCGTCGGGCGCGACGGCAAGCTCTCCGGCGCGATCACTGTCACTCTTGCCGCACCTCTGGCCTCGCATTTACTGATGTCGGATTTCGCCCGCTTTGCCGCGCTCTATCCGAACATAGAAATACGCCTGGCCATCACCTACGACATCCTCGACCTGGCCCGGCGCGAGGCCGATGTGGCAATCCGGTCGACCACCAAGCCGCCTGAAAACCTGATCGGCCGGCGCGGGCCGGCGATTCATTACGCCGCTTACGCCACACATGATTATTTGGCGGCGCATGATGTCACGTCCAAAAGCACAACGGCGAGTTGGATCGGCTGGGATGACGACGGCGAAAATCCGAAATGGGTGCGCCAGAGTGATCATCCTAATATCTCCGCGCGCTGGCACATTCCAGATGTCGCGGTTCAGGTGGAGGCAGCCAAGGCGGCGCTCGGCATAGCCTATCTGCCCTGCTTCCTCGCCGACCCCATCCCTGAACTTGCGCGCATACCGCCGGGGCGGAGCCATGCCAGGTGGCCGTGCTGGGTGTTAACGCACCCGGACCTCCGCGCCACGGAGCGGGTGCGCGTCTTCGTGCGCTTCATCATAGAGGCTCTAAAGGCCAAGGAAGATCTGCTGACCGGACAAAGCGTAATCCTCACGCCAGCGCGGCGCGGCGCGCGCCGACCAGGTACGCCATCTCGTTCGCCCGAGCGAATTGGAGCTGATTGACCGCAAACGCCGGTTGGTCGAGCGGCGGATCAGGCAGGCCAAATTCGCTGCCGTCAAACCATCGCTCAACAAGATGCTGGTTCTGAAACGGGCGCGATGTGAATATTTCGAGCGCCAGGAGAACGTCATCGCGCTCAGCAACAGCAGCACCGGCAAGACCCATATCGCCCGTGGCCTCGGTCTGGCAGCCTGCCGGAAGGGGATATTGTAAAGCCCCCGTTCTATGTATCGCTTCCTGATAGAGTCTCTGGCACCGGCAGACAGGCGCTGCTCCCACGCCCGGTAATAGCCGTGCCACCTAGTTCAGTCTCAGGATTTCATCAAAATCTGGCTAACAGCGGTATAACCACATCGTATGCGGATGCGCCCTTCAACGTCATCGTCCGAGTCACCTGATCGCAACCTATCCCACCGGATTATCCGAGCCGAAATTGTTCGCTCCTCCGGGTCCGATTGCCTAAGGCTTGCCAGGAGCCGTCTCATTCGCCGAAAGTGAAATCATGAAAGTGGAATCATGACCGAACATCGAAAAACCCCTGAAACCCTGCGCAGCGCCCGCTGGTTCGCGCCGGATGATTTGCGTTCCTTTGGCCATCGTTCGCGCCAAATGCAGATGGGTTATGACAAGCAAGACTGGGACGGCAAGCCCATCATCGCCATCGTCAATACCTGGTCCGATGCACAGCCCTGCCATGCCCATTTCAAGCAGCGCGTCGAGGACGTCAAACGCGGCGTCCTGCAGGCCGGCGGGTTCCCGATGGAATTGCCGGCGCTGTCACTGTCGGAGAGCCTGGTCAAGCCGACCAGCATGCTCTACCGCAATATGCTGGCGATGGATGTGGAAGAAATGCTGCGCTGTCACCCGATCGACGGCGCCGTGCTGATGGGCGGCTGCGATAAAACCACGCCCGGCCTCATCATGGGCGCCGTCAGCGCCGGCATGCCGCTGATCTATTTGCCGGCCGGCCCGATGCTGCGCGGAAATTACCGCGGTGAGACCCTCGGCAGCGGCTCCGATTCATGGAAATTCTGGGATGAACGCCGCGCCGGCACCATCGATGGCGAGGAATGGCAAGCGGTCGAGGCCGGCATCGCCCGCTCCTATGGCCATTGCATGACCATGGGCACCGCCAGCACCATGACCGGCATCGCCGAAGCCCTCGGCCTGACCCTGCCGGGCGCAAGTTCCATCCCCGCAGCCGACGCCAACCATATCCGCATGTCCGCCGGGTGCGGGCGGCGCATCGTCGACATGGTCTGGGAAGATTTGACACCGGCCAAAATCATCAATCGTCGCTCGGTGGACAACGCGGTGACCGTGGCGATGGCCATGGGCTGTTCGACCAACGCGATCATTCATCTGCTGGCGATGGCACGCCGCGCCGGGGTCGATCTGACGCTCGATGATCTCGATGCAGCCGGACGCCATGTGCCGGTCATCGCCAATATCCGCCCCAGCGGCACGACCTATTTGATGGAGGATTTCTATTATGCCGGCGGGTTGCGCGGCATGATGAGCCGCCTAAAGGACAAGCTGAACCTCCATGCCATGACCGTCTCGGGAAAGACGCTGGGCGAAACGCTGGAAGGCGCAAGCGTCCATAACGACGACGTCATCAAGACGATCGACGATCCGATCTATCACGAGGGATCGCTCGCCGTGCTGCGCGGCAATCTGGCGCCCGATGGCGCGGTGATCAAGCCGGCGGCCTGCGACCCGCGCTTGCTCAACCATGAAGGCCCGGCCCTGGTGTTCGACAGCTATTCCGATCTCAAATCACGCATCGATGACGACGATCTCGATGTCACGGCGGATAGCATCCTGATCCTGCGCAATGCCGGGCCTGAGGGCGGACCGGGGATGCCGGAATGGGGCATGTTGCCGATCCCGAAGAAGCTGCTGAAACAGGGTGTCCGCGATATGGTGCGCCTCTCGGACGCGCGCATGAGCGGCACCAGCTACGGCGCTTGTATTCTGCATTGCGCGCCGGAATCCTTCATCGGCGGCCCGCTGGCGCTGGTCAAGACCGGCGACATCATCCGCCTCGATGTACCGAACCGAACCATCGACATGGTGGTCAGCGACGCCGACCTGGCCAGCCGAAAAGCCGCCTGGAAAAAACCGCAACGCAAATACGAGCGCGGCTATGGCTGGATGTTTTCCCAGCATATCAAACAGGCGAATGAAGGCTGCGATTTCGACTTCCTCGAAACCGGCTTCGGCGCCCCCGTCAGCGAACCAGAAATCTTCTGATCCTTCGGCCCGGATGGCACCGGCATGCCTGCGTCAGCATTGGCGCTGGCCGGCCTGCGCCGGCATTGGCGCTGGCCGGCCTGCGCCGGCACTGGCGCGGCAAAGGGCGGCTTGATTTTGATACCGCCTGACAGAATTTAGGCCTGACAATATGTTGCCCGCCTAGAAAACGCCGGGCGCATTCCATGCGAATAATTCGCCGGAAAAATTTAATCCTTGCGAATAATTTGCCGGAAAAATTTAGTTATTATTTACTAATTTCAGCCAAATTCCCGTTCGGTGGAAGTACGCATGTTTACATCCAATAATCGCTGAATCGACATCGAGGGAAATTCTGACAATGATTTCGTTTGCAAATGTGCGCCTGGCGCAAAAATTACCGGCCCTGTTTATCGGCTGTGCTTTGATCGCGGTATTGACGCTGGCTATCGCCAGTTTCTTCGGCGGCTCCAACATTGTCCGATCTCTGGCGGCGTCCAAACTTCAGGCGCTCGAGGAAACCCGTAACCATGCGATTGCTGATTATTTAGCAACCATCGAGCAGGACATGCGCTTCGTGGCGTCGAGCCCGCTCACCCATGAAGCCGTACAAGCCTTCACAACCGGCTGGAACGAAATCTACGAGAATCAAGCAGCAACACTGCAGGGCCTCTATATCAAGGACAATCCCCATCCGACCGGTCAGAACAAAAACCTCAATTTCGCGCCGGATGGCTCCGCCTATAGTTCCGCCCATGCCCGCTTCCATCCGTGGTTTCGCCAGTTCCTGCGCGAGCGCGGCTATTACGACATCTTCTTGTTCGATCTCGAGGGCAACCTCATCTACACGGTATTCAAGGAACTCGACTACGCGACCAACCTTGAAAACGGCCCCTACCGCGCGACCGATTTGGGCAACGCCTTCCGCGCCGGGCGCAACGCCAACGCCAGCGGCGATCTCACCTTCTTTGATTTTAAGCCCTATTCACCAAGCGCCGGCGCGCCGGCCAGCTTCATCGGCACGCCGATCATTGACGCGTCCGGGAACAAAATTGGCGTGCTCGCATTTCAGATGCCGATCGACGGTATCAATAACGTCATGCAGGTAAACGCCGGTCTCGGCGAAACCGGCGAGGCGTTCATCGTCGGCGGCGACAATTTGATGCGCAATGATTCCCGGTTTTCCGAAGAATCGACAATTCTTGTCCGCACGATAGATAGCGACGCCGTCCGCCAGGCGATCGCCGGCAATTCCGGCATTGTCGATTCCGTTGATGAAAACGGCAATGCCGTCCTGGCGGCCTATTCGCCGCTGGATTTCCTCGGCACCCGCTGGGCGATCGTCGCGCAGCAATCCACCGCGGAAATCCTCGCCCCGGTCGAGAGATTGCGCAATGACGCCATCATGTGGGGTGCCATCACCATCGCCCTTGTGGCGCTGATCGGGCTTCTCGTCAGCCGCAGTATTGCCCACCCCATCGTTCGCCTGTCGGCCATCATGAAGACGATCGCAGAGGGTGACGTTACGGTCGACATAGCTGGCCAGAACCGGCGCGACGAAATCGGTCAGATGGCGAAGGCGGTAGAGTTTTTCCGACTTAAACTCGAAGACAATGCGCGCCTTGAAGCCGAGAAAAAACAGGCCCAGGGCAAGCAACAACAAGCCGCGTTGCAGGCGGAAGAAGAGAAACAGGCCGCGATGCAATTGTTTGCCGGTGATTTCGAAAGCAGTGTTGGCGCGATCATCCAAAGCGTGTCGAAGGCGTCATCGCAAATGAAAGATTCGGCGACCACGATGACGGCGAGTGCGGACGAAGCAAGCCAGCGCGCCACCACCGTCGCCTCGGCGGCAGAAGAAGCTTCGGTAAATGTGCAAACCGTTGCCTCGGCCACCGAAGAAATGACTGCGTCGGTCCGCGAAATCTCACGCCGTGTGTCGCACAGCGCCGAAATCGCGACCGGCGCCGTCGGACAAGCCAACGCCGCCAACGACAAGATCAAAGGCCTGGCCGAAGCGGCGCAGAAAATTGGCCAGGTGGTCAACCTGATCAACGACATTGCCAATCAGACCAACCTGCTGGCGCTCAATGCCACGATCGAAGCCGCGCGCGCGGGCGAGGCGGGCAAGGGCTTCGCCGTCGTTGCCTCGGAAGTTAAATCCTTGGCCAGCCAGACGGCAACGGCGACGGATGAAATCGCCGGCCAGATCGCCGCGATCCAATCATCGACCGAGGAGGCCGTCTCTGCGATCAAGGGCATCCGGGAGACCATCTCTGAAATCCGAGAAGTGTGTCTGACGTCAGCGCCTATGGAACAAACTAGTCGGATTGCATAAGGGAGGGTTTCTGTCTCATCGT